>DATBAA010000832.1:0-5504 GCA_036271755.1 Myxococcales bacterium
GGCCTCCGCGCCATCGGTGCCGGCCAGGGTGAGGTTGGGCGGGTCGTCGGTGGCGGCGAGCACGGCGCCGCTTCCGTCCACCAGCGCGAACTTGTCGTGGAAGCCGAGCGGCACCAGCGTGAAGCCCGACTGCAGCGGCACGGCGCTGCTGTCCGGCCCTACCTGCGCGCCCTGGACGAAGCCGGCGCTGCCGGCAGAGTAGAGCGCGACGCCGGTCAGCGGCGTGTCCACCCAGCCGCAGGCGAGCAAGAGATCGCCGTTGCCGTCGCTGGCGGAGAAGCTGGTCCTCGTTCCACCCGGCCCGCTCGGACCCTCGATGGTGCCGGTGCAGGTCTTGAAGTCCCGGGCGCAGGTCGGGGCGCCCGGCATGATGCCGGGGCACGCGCCGGTGCTGGTCGCGCCCAAGCTCTTCGCGGCGTCGATGGAAGAGTCGCAGCGCGCGTCGTCCGGCTGCGCTGGCGGGGCGGCTACAGCCGTGCCGGCGTCCGGGGTCTGCGACTGGCCGATCACCGGCTCGAAGCCGGGCGAGAGGTCCGTTCCTGAAGCGCAAGCCGAAAGCAAAATCGTGGAGAGAATCCAAGCTGTACGACGCATGTCCGCAAGTTGGCCATGCCGCCTTGCGCATGCACGCTCGTGTCCTCTGCTTTACAGTTGCCGCATGCCAAACCGCACCTACGACTGGATCTCGCCGGTACCCCCGCCCCCCGGAATGACGGGCCTGGAGGCCATGCGCGCCGTGATGCGCGGTGAGCACCCGGCGCCGGCCATCGCCCGCACCATGGACTTCACCCTCATCGAGGTGGAGGAGGGCAGCGTGCTCTTCGCCTGCGTCCCGCAGGAGTTCCACTACAACCCCATCGGCCTCGTCCATGGCGGCCTCGCGGCCACGCTGCTCGACTCCTGCATGGGCTGCGCGGTGCACACCACCATGCCGGCGGGCGCGACCTACAGCACCTTGGAGCTCAAGGTCAGCTACCTCAAAGGCATCACGCTCGAGACCGGCCGCGTGCTCGCGCGCGGGATCGTGCTGCAGTCCGGGCGGAGCGCGGCGTTCGCGGAGGGCCGCCTGGAAGACGGGAAGGGCCGCCTGCTGGCCCACGCGACCACCACCTGCATCGTCAAGCGTTGAGCCCACCGGCGAACGTCATTTGAGCCCACCGGCGAACGTCATTTGAGCCCACCGGCAAACGTCAATTGACGGCCGGGACGGCGTCCCGCAAAGTGCCGCTCCGATGCAGCGAATCGCTCTCTATCCGGGCTCGTTCGATCCACCCACCAACGGGCACCTCTCCATCATCCAGCGCGGCCTCAAGGTCTTCGACGAGCTGACCGTCGCGGTCCTGCGCAACCCAGCCAAGGACGCGGTCTTCACCGTGGAGGAGCGCGTCGAGCTCTTGCGCGGCGCGGTCAACGGCGACAAGCGCGTGACGGTGAAGACCTTCGAGGGCCTGCTGGTGAAGTTCGCCCAGCAGGAGGGCATCAACACTGTGCTGCGCGGCCTGCGCGCGGTGAGCGACTTCGAGTACGAGTTCCAGATGGCCAACATGAACCGCAAGCTCGACAAGGAGATCGAGACCTTGTTCATGATGACCGGCGAAGACTACTTCTACATCTCCAGCCGTTTCGTCCGCGACGTCGCCCGCCTGGGCGGAGAGGTCGACGGACTCGTCCCCCAGAACGTCCTCCTCGCACTGAAGAAGAGGTTCCAGAAGTGACCAGCCGCCGCGTCGAAGCAGTGAAGCCGTCTCCCACGCTCGCCATCACCGCCCGCGGGCTCGCGCTCAAGCGGCAGGGCAAGGAGATCGTCTCGTTGAGCGTGGGCGAGCCGGACTTTCCCGTCTTTCCGCACGTCGAGCAGGCCATCGTCGAAGCGCTGCGCAAGAATGCTACCAAGTATACAAACGCTGCAGGCACGCCCGAGCTGCGCGAGGCCATCTCCGATTGGATGGAGAAGGACACCGGCGTCAAATACCCTGTGAGCCAGATCGTCGCCACGGCGGGCGCCAAGCAGGCGCTCTACAACGCCTGCCAGGCGCTGCTCGACGACGGCGACGAAGCCGTCATTCCCAACCCGTACTGGGTCAGCTACCCGGAGATGGTGCGGCTCGCCGGCGGCAAGGTCGTCGAGATGATGCTGCACGCGGAAGACGACTGGGAGCCGCGGCCGGAAGAGCTGGAAAAGGTGATGACGGCGAAGACGCGGGTGGTGATCCTGGCCAGCCCGTCCAACCCGACCGGCGGCGTCTGGGGCGAGAAGTCGCTGCGCGGCCTCGCCGAGGTGCTGCGCAAGTTCCCCAAGGCCGTCATCCTCGCCGACGACATCTACGACAAGCTCGTCTACGGCGACGCCAAGGCCGTCAATCTCCTGCGCATCGCTCCCGATCTGGTGCCGCGGACGGTGGCCATCAACGGCTGCTCCAAAGCCTACGCCATGACCGGCCTGCGGCTGGGCTGGGCGTGCGGGCCTCAAGAGATCATCTCGGCCATGAACAAGGTGCAGGACGCCAGCACCAGCAATCCAAGCTCGCTCTCGCAGGCGGCCGCCGTGGCGGCGCTGCGCGGACCGCAAGAGCCGCTCGAGGCCATGCGGGTGCAGTTCGAGAAGCGCAAGAAGAAGCTCGTGGAGCTGTTGCGCAAGGTGCCGGGCATCCAGGCGCGCGAGCCGGCCGGCGCCTACTACGTCTTCTGCGACGTCTCGGCGCTGCTCGGCAAGAAGCTGCGCGGCGAGCCGCTGAAGACCACCGTGAAGCTCTCGGAGGTCTTGCTCGAGGAGCTCGGCGTGGCGGTCGTTCCGGGCAGCGCCTTCGGCCGGGAAGGTTACTTGAGACTCTCGTTCGCCACCTCGGAAGAGCAGATCGAGCGCGCGGTCGCACTGATGGCGAAGTGCGTGGCGACCCTCGAATGAGCGGCAGCCGCGACGCGGCCGGCGAGATCATCGCCTACAACAAGCCTCTCACCGAGGCGGGCCACAAAGTCGCGGCGCTCGAAGGCCCGGCCGAGCTGACGCAGCAGGCGCTGCGGCGCAAGCTGGACGCGCTCGCGGCCACGCCGTTCCAGTTCTTCCGCGGCACCTTCCACTTGATGGCGTGGGATTTGTACAAACTGCGCGTTCCGCTGGCAGAGCCGGTGTCGCCGGAAGGGCTCATCGTCGGCGATCTGCACCTGGAGAACTTCGGCATCTACCGCGGCCAGTCGGGCGAGCTCACCTTCGACGTCAACGACTTCGACGACGTGGGCTACGGCCCGCTCGACGTGGACCTGAAGCGGCTTTGCACCAGCGCGCTGTTGCTTCCGGGGCTCGCTCCTCGCGTGCGGCAGGCCGCGTCGAAGGCCATCGCCAAGGCGTGGGCCGCGGAGTTGGCAAAGCTGGGCGGGCGCTTCCCGATTCCCGCCTGGGGCGTCTCCAAAGCCGAAGGGCGCGTCCGGACGCTGCTCGAAGGGCGCAAACAGAAGTCGCGGCCCGAGATGATCGTCAAGTGCGCCCCCGCGAAGGGCCACGATCAGCTGGAGCAGGGCGACAAGTTCGTCCGGCCGGCCAGGCCTTGGGTCGAAACGGTCAAACACGCGGTAGACGGTTATCTGAAAAACCTCGAGCAGCTCAAAGCGCCGAACGCGCCGGCGGGCTGGAAGATCCTCGACACCGCCTATCGCTTCAAAGGCCTGGGCTCGCTGGGCCGGCTGCGCTTCACGGTGCTGCTCGGCCACGACAACGAGCGCCGGCTCGTCGAGCTGAAAGAAGCGCGTCCGTCAGCCATGGACGACGCCCGCGGCCGGCAGCCGCTGCGCGATCGCGGGCGCGTACAAACTGCCTCGATTCGCCGGCTGCAGGCGGACCCGTGGCCGCGCGTGGCCGCGACGGCGTTCGGCCCCATCGCCGCGCTGGGCCGCGAGAACGAGCCGGAAGAAGAAAAGGTCGGCAGCGACCGCTTCGCCGAGGGTGACTCCAAGCACGAAGAGCTGAACGCCTACGCCTCGCAGTGCGGACAGGTGCTGGCGCGGCTGCACGTCCGCGAAAACGCGCCGGCCATCTTGGGCACGCACTGGGACATCAACCACTGCGCCCAGGTGGCGGTCGACTTCGCCGAGAAGTACGCGCTGCAAGTCGAGGCCGACCAGAAGTCCTTCGCCAAAGCCAAACCCGAAGTCATCAAAGCTCTCAACTTGTAAGGATTCCGATCAAACGCAAAGCGCGCTTTGCGTTGAAGTCTTTGGTTTTCCGTTGTGCTAGGTGTCCGACACTTGGAGGTCGTACCCATGAAGAAGCTCTTGAAGGTTTTGGCGCTGGCCGTCGCTCTTTGCATTGCCGCTCCGATGGCCTATGCGCAGCCGCTTCTCGCAGCCGCCGCGAAGGCCGAGAAGCTCGACCTGAACACCGCCAGCGAAGACGCCCTCAAGGCGCTGCCGGGCATCGGCGACGCCTACTCGAAGAAGATCATCGCCGGCCGTCCGTACAAGGCGAAGGACGAGCTGGTGGAGAAGAAGATCCTCCCGGCGGCGACCTACAAGAAGATCAAGGACCTGGTCATCGCCCACAAGGTCAAGTAGGCCCGCTTCACTCCATCGCTGGCAGCACCTTGCCGGCGATGGCCTCGTACAGATCGTCGAAGGTCTGGTTGGCGGTATCGGAGTGGCCTTGCCAGTCGCTGGTGGCCACCACGACCAGATCCTTCGCCGGCTCGATGAAGATGAACTGCCCGCCGAAGCCCTGCGCCAGGACGAACTGGTCCGCGCCGTTCTTGCCCAACCAGAACCCGTAGCCGTAGCCAGGGCCAAAATCGGTGGCGTCTCCGTTGGCGATCTTCGCGGTCGTCGCCGCGGTCAGATAGTCCGCCGGCACCAGCTGCACGCCGTCGGCGCTCCCGCCGGGCGATGCCGAGCGGCCCGAAGAGGTTGGCCTGCGCGAAGCCCGCGGTCTCGCCGCATTGGTTGTCGAGCGACACCGCGAGCAGGAGAAAGCCCGCCGTGCTGTAGGAGAAGAACGTCCCGGGCGCGTCGACGATGGGCCGCTCCAGCAGGTACTGCACCGGGTCGGGCGAGAGCACCCAGTTGTTGTACTCGGCCAGGTTGCCCAGCTCGTCCCACTGCAGCCCCTCGGTCATGCTCAAGAGGTTGCCCATGGTGATGGCCGCCTTGGCCGGATTGGACGGCGCCTCCGCTCCCAGCGTCTGCCCCAGCGTGTCGTCGAGCCGGAGGCACCCTTGCGCGTTGGCGATGCCCACCAGCATCGAGGTCACGCTCTTGGTCACCGAGCGCACGTCGTGGGGCGTGCTGGCGTCGCCGCTCCAATATTGCTCGCGCACCAGCGCGCCGTGCTGCTCCACGCGCAAGCTGGCGATGTTGCGAACGCGCCCGGCGGCGTCGAAGGCGTCGTCCAGCGGCGTGCCGCCGGAAGAGCACGCGCAGATGAGGAGCAGCAGGCACGGCGCTCTCATGCCTCACTGTAACGCTTGGTCAGAGGCGATGGATCTGCATCGTCCTTTACAGGCGGTGGATCTGCATCATCG
>DATBAA010000833.1:0-8134 GCA_036271755.1 Myxococcales bacterium
CTCGAACTTGATTGCGCAGGCCGATCTCGACACCGCGGTGGCGACACGAGACGGCAACAAAGCCGGGCTCTCGGCCGCCAAAGCCGCGGTCTTGCAGGCGCGCGCCGACAAGGACACGGCGGCGGTCAACCTGGCCTTCACCAAGATCACGAGCCCCATCGACGGCATCGTCGTCACCCGCAGCGTCGACGTGGGGCAAACGGTCGCAGCGGCTTTCCAGGCGCCAACCCTGTTCCTCATCGCCAACGACCTGACCAAGATGCAGATCCTCGCCAATATTGACGAGGCCGACGTGGGCAAGGTGCAGGAGAACGCCGACGCGCGCTTCACCGTCGACGCCTACGCGGGCGAGACCTTCACCGGCAAGATCCGCCAGGTGCGGCAGAGCCCCAACACCATCCAGAACGTGGTCACCTATCCGGCGGTCATCGACGCGCCGAACCCGGACGGCAAGCTGCGCCAGGGCATGACCGCGTCGGTCACCATCGTCGCCGCGCACAAGGACAACGTCTTGCGCGTCTCCAACGCGGCGCTGCGCTGGCGGCCCGACGATCAGGCTGCGCTCACCCCCGCCACCGGCACGCAGAAGCAGGGACCGCCGCAAGCGCGCAATCCGAACGCTTCGGCGCGCGGCAACCGCGACGTCACGCAGGGCAACGGCCGGCCCGGGCGCGTCTACAAGCTCGTCGAAGGCAAGCCCGTGCAGGCCATCATCCGCGTCGGCGTCTCCGACGGCCAGCGCACCGAAGTGCTGGAGGGGCTGACCGAAGGCGACAAGATCATCATCGCGGAAGAAGGCGCGCCGGCCTCCGGTGCGCGTGCCCCGCAGCGCCGCGGGATCTTCTAGCGCCATGGGAGACGCGGCAGCAGTCGTCGACGGGAACGGAGCGCCCGTAGTGGAAGTGAAGACGATCGAAAAGACGTACACCATGGGCGACGTCGAGGTGCGCGCGCTGCGCGGCGTCTCGCTGGCCATCCACAAGGGCGACTTCGTGGCGGTGATGGGCGCGTCGGGCTCGGGGAAGAGCACCTTCATGAACCTGGTCGGCTGCTTGGACAAGCCGACCAAAGGCAACTACTTCCTCGGCGGCACCGACGTGGGCAGGCTCTCGCGCGATCAGCTGGCGCGAGTGCGCGGACAGCAAATTGGCTTCGTCTTCCAGGGCTTCAACCTCTTGCCGCGCACCAGCGCCGTCGAGAACGTCGAGCTGCCCATGCTCTACCAAGGCGTCGGCGGCAAGGAGCGCCAGCAGCGGGCCGCGGAGGCGTTGGCGCGCGTCGGGCTGGGAGACCGGCTCGATCACACTCCGGCGCAGCTCTCGGGAGGACAGCAGCAGCGCGTGGCCATCGCGCGGGCGCTGGTGAACCGGCCCACGCTGCTGCTCGCGGACGAGCCCACCGGCAACCTCGATTCGCGCACCAGCGTAGAGGTGATGGCCATCTTCCAAGAGCTCAACGATCAAGGGCTGACGGTGCTGCTGGTGACGCACGAGCCGGACATCGCCGAGCACGCGCGGCGCATCGTCAACTTCAAGGACGGCGTGGTGCTCACCGACGTGCAGGTCTCGCCGCGCAAGGTCGCCCTCGACGAGCTGAAGAAGCTCGACGAAGAGGAAGCCGATGCGGCCCGGAAGGCGGCTGTATGAACCTCTTCGCTTCGCTGCGGACCGCGCTGCGGGCCCTGCGCAAGAACAAGCTGCGCTCGCTCCTGGCCATGCTCGGCATCGTCATCGCGGTCGGCGCCGTCGTCGCCACGGTCTCCATCGGCCAGGGCGCGCAGGCCAAGGTGGCGCAGCAGATGGAGAGCCTGGGCACCAACCTCTTGATGGTCTTGCCCGGCAGCATCTCCACGCATGGAGTCGCCACGGGCTCGGGCGCCACGCAGAACCTGACCCGCGACGACGCCACCGCCATCGAGCGCGAGCTGACGGGCAGCGTGGCCGCGGTGGCGCCCATCAGCCGCACCGGCGCGCAGGTCGTCTACGGCGATCAGAATTGGTACACGCAGGTGCAGGGCTCGACGGCGGCGTTTCTCACCGTGCGCAGCTGGCCGCTGGAGCAGGGCGAGGCGTTCGGCCGCGAGGAGGACGCCAGCGCCGCCAAGGTGTGCATCCTGGGCAAGACGGTGGTGGACAAGCTCTTCGTGCCCGGCGCGCCGGTCATCGGCGAGCAGATTCGCGTCAAGCACGTGCCGTGCAAGGTCATCGCCATCTTGAGCGCCAAGGGCCAGAGCTCATTCGGGCAGGACCAGGACGACTTGATCCTCGTGCCCTGGAGCACGCTGACGCGCAGGCTCATCGGCACGCAGTCGGACGCGGTCGGCCAGCTGATGATCGCCGCGCGCAGCCCGTCGCAGGTGGACGACGCCGAGCGCGACGTCACCGCGCTCTTGAAGCAGCGCCACCACCTGGGAGATCAGGCGGACCCAGACTTCCAGATCCGCAACCTGGCCGAGATGCAGGACGCCATGAAGCAGAGCACGCAGACCATCGCGACCCTGCTCGCGAGCGTAGCGCTCATCTCCTTGATCGTCGGCGGCATCGGCATCGCCAACGTGATGCTCGTCTCGGTGACCGAGCGGACGCGGGAGATCGGCATCCGCATGGCCGTCGGTGGGCGCTCGCGCGACATCCTGGTGCAGTTCCTCACCGAGGCGGTGGTGCTGGCGAGCGTCGGCGGCGCCATCGGCCTCGTCATCGGCGTCATCACCTCGAAGTGGATGGCCACCCGCTTCGACTGGCCCACCCTGCTCTCCGCGCCGGTGATGGTCGGCACCATGCTGCTGGCCGGACTCGCGGGAGTGGTCGCCGGCTTCTACCCGGCGCTGCGCGCTTCGCGGCTGGACCCCATCGACGCACTCAGGTTCGAATGAAATGATTAGTAAGCATTAGAAGCAGTGAGTTTGTGTATACACAAAACCACATGAAATGTTTGCGCGGGGAACACGATTTCGCGCTCTCTCGTCCTGCCGGTCGAGCAGGCAGAAGCCTGCCAAGGAGAGCTGCCATGGTGAAGATCGTCTGCGTCAGTTTGCTGGTCTTCGCCTGCGCGAGCTCTTCGCACAGCGAGGGCGCGGCGTCGAACGCGCCGGACGCCGGAGAACCCTTCCGCAATCTCACCACCGATCAGCTGGCGGCCTTCAACGACGGCAAGGGAGACTTCACCAGCGTCGAGACGCCCGAGACGGGCCTTGGGCCCATCTTCAACGAAGCCTCCTGCGTCGCCTGCCACCTGGGCCCGGGCAGCGCGGTGGGCGGCAGCAACGATCGCCTCGTCACCCGCTTCGGCAAGACCGCCAACGGCGTCTTCGATCCGCTCACCTCTCTGGGCGGAACGCTGCAGCAGGATCACGCCATCGGCGGGCCTTGCGCGTTCGGGGCAGAGGCCGTTCCCGCGCAGGCCAACGTGGTGGCGCACCGGCGCACGGTCTCGCTCTACGGCCTGGGCCTCGTCGACGCGCTCACGCCGGATTCGATCGAGACGCTGGCGTTCCAGGAGCAGCGCAACAACCCTTCGACGGCCGGCAAGGTCAGCATCGCGCTCGACATCGGCAGCGGCCAGACGGTGGTGGCGAAGTTCGGCTGGAAGGCGCAGGAGACCTCGCTCTTGCAGTTCGCCGGCGACGCCTACTTGAATGAAATGGGCATGACCAACCCGCTCTTCCCCGACGAGAGCTGCCCGCAAGGCGACTGCTCGTTGCTCTCGTGCAACCCCGCGCCGGGCATGAACGAGGACGCGGAGGACCTGGCCGCGCTGGCGAACTTCATGGGCGGCCTCGCGCCGCCCGCGCCGCTCGCGCAAGGCACGACCGAGCAGCAGGGCATACAGGTGGCGCAATCGATCGGCTGCTTCCAGTGCCACACGCAGACGCTGACCGCGGGGCCCAGCGCCATGGCAGACATCAACAACGCCACCTTCCACCCCTATTCGGATTTCTTGCTCCACGACATGGGCGCGCTGGGCGACGGCATCGTGCAGGGCTCGGCCGGGCCGACGCAGATGCGCACCGCGCCGCTCTGGGGTCTGCGCTACGAGGCGACGTTCTTGCACGACGGCCGCGCGGCCTCGGTGGACCAGGCCATTCGCGGCCACGACGGCCAGGGCGGTGCCGCCAGCGCCAGCTACGCAGCGCTGCCGCAGCAGCAGCGCGACGCCCTGCTCGCCTTCCTGAAGACGCTCTAGCCGCTCATTTGATGATGACTCCGTGGAGGAGCTCGTCGAAGCGGATCTGCGGCAGCGTGATGCGCGACCAGACCTGCAAGACGACCTCATTGCCGCGCTTGAGCTTGCGCCAGCCGTGCTCCGGCAGCGCCACGTGCGGCACGAGGCCGTGCGCGAGCTCTTGCGTGCGCGTCTCGATCTTCTCGGAAGACTCGGTCGACACCGACTTGAGCGAGTCTTTGATGCGCACCCGGCCGTACTTCACCAGCTCTGCGCGGGCGTTGGCGTCGGAGAGCGCGAAGGCGGCCTGCAGCCGCGAATCTCCGGGCACCTCCGAGAAGCCGTAGGCGGCGATCTCGTCGCCCTCTTTGTTGATGGAGGTCGCGGGCGGGCCGGCCAGATCTCCGCCGTGCGCGATGACGTCTTCGACAGGAGCGGCCACGAGCAAGAGGAGCAGCGCAAGCATGTGCCCAGCATATCGCGTGTGCTAGTTTCGGTGGAGATGGATGCACTGGTGCGCGCTTTTCCACTGACGCGGCACTCGGCCATTGCCGCGGCGCGGAGCGGCGACGCAGCCGAACGCGCCCGCGGACTTCAAACGGTGGCCAACGCCTACTGGCGCCCCGTCTACGGATATCTGCGGCTGCACTGGGGCAAGCCGCACGACGAAGCAGCCGACCTGGCGCAGGAGTTCTTCGCCAGCCTGCTGGAGAAGGACCTGCTCGAGCGCTTCGATCCGTCGCAGGCCCGGCTGCGCACCTGGCTGCGCGTCTGCATCGACGGGCTGGTGAAGAACGAAGCCCGCTCGGCAAAGCGGCGCGAGCGCACCTTCGACTTCGAGACCGCCCGCGACGAGCTGGCGGATTCGCCGGAAGATTGCTTCGACAAAGAGTGGACGCGCGCGGTCTTTTCCCTGGCCTTGCAGCGCCTGCGTGAGCAGTGCCTGCGCGACGGCAAGGAGCAGCACTACGCGCTGCTCGAAGCCTACGACCTGGGCGACCGGCCCTCCTACGCGCAGCTGGCGGAGCGCTTCGGCATCGCCGTCACCGACGTCACCAACCGGCTGGCCTGGGCCCGGCGCGAGCTGCGCAAGGCCGTCTTCGGCGTGCTGGGCGAGCTGACGTCCAGCGAGGCAGAGCTGCAGGAAGAGGCGCGCGCCCTGTTGAGGCCGCCGTGAACGACGCGGCACTGGAGCGCCTGCGCGAAGCCATCACCGAGCCCGACCTGAGCGGCACGCGCTTCTCCGTGCTGTCGGTGGCGGGCCGCGGCGGCATGGGCACCGTCTATGTCGCGGAAGACTCCGCGCTCTCGCGCAAGGTCGCGCTGAAGGTGTTGGAGTCTTCCAGCGAGCTCCTGCAGCGCGAAGCGCGGGTGCTGGCGGGCCTGGAGCATCCGGGCATCGTGCCGGTGCACGACTCGGGCACGCTGCCCGACGGACGCGCCTGGTACGCGATGAAGCTGGTGCAGGGCGAGCGGCTGGACGAAGCGCTGCGCAGGCCTCTGGGCTTGAGCGAGCGGCTGCGCATCTTCCTGCAGATCTGCGAGACGGTGGCGTTTGCCCACGCGCGCGGAGTGCTGCACCGCGATCTGAAGCCGCAGAACATCATGATCGGCTCGTTCGGCGAGGTGCTGGTGCTCGACTGGGGCCTCGCGCGCCTTCCCGGCGACGGCGATTCGGGGCGCGTCGGCACGCCCGGATTCGCCGCTCCGGAGGCCGACGCCGACGACGTCTATTCGCTGGGCGCGATCTTGAATTGCATGACGCCGCTGCCCTTCGCCGTCCAGGCCATCGCCCGCAAAGCCACGGCCGCGCGCTCCGAACGGTACGCCTCGGTGGCAGCGCTCGCTGCCGACGTGAGCCGCTTCTGCGAGGGCGCCGCCGTCTCCGCCGTGCCCGAGGGGCTTTGGCGCAAGAGCGCGCGCTTTCTCTCGCGCCACCGCGTCGCGGCCGGGATCGTCGGCGCCTACCTGGCCGGACGCGGCCTGATCTTTTTCTTCACCGGCCGTTAAAGGATTTCGCGCGGCCGGACAAAGGTGCGGTGGAGGGAGCACACAATGAATCGAATCTTGATTGGAATCCTGGTCGGCGGCGCGCTGGGCGTCCTCGACGGCCTCACCGCCTGGTTCACGCCCGAAGTGCGGCCCATGCTGGCGGGCATCGTCGCCGGCTCGACCGTCAAGGGCCTGGTGGCGGGCATCCTCATCGGCCTCTTCGCCCGCAAGGTGCGAAACTTGAGCGCGGTGTTGATCTTCGGCACTTGCGTCGGCGGGCTCTTCGCGCTGGGAATCGCCGTCATGCAAGGAGGCCACTACTTTGCCATCATCCTGCCCGGCAGCCTGGTGGGCCTGCTCACCGGCTTCGCCACCGTCCGCTACGGTCCAGCGCCGCAGCCCAGCCTCTAGCGCTTCTCGGCGGCGGGCGCGTTCGGGTGGCGCAAGAGCGCGTTGCGCAGCGGCGGAGATCGCTTCACCAGCTCTTGCTTGAGCAGGTGCGCGATGAGCGCGCCGGGCGCAACCGACCACCGCGCCAGGTTTTGAATGAAGAGCGACGACGTATAACTTCGATTGCACAAGAGCGAGGCCGTCTTGCCGTCGATGGGCAGGCCCGAGAGCAGTTGCAGGCAACGGCCTTCGCTCTTGACGATCACCTCCACGCGCTCGTCTCCGTCGGCGGTGGCGAAGCGGCCGCGGAGCAGCTCGCGGGCGGCCACCTTGGTCAGCTCGGGCAACTCGCGCGAGGCGGCGAGCTTGTACTGCTCGAGCAACCGGCGATTGGCATGGAGGCGGCGAAAGAGCGCCGCGGGCAGCTGCGGGTTGCGCAGCAGCGCGCGGCGGACGCCCAGGTCGGCGGCGAAAGCGGCTTTGGCGCAGAGCGCCTCCAGGCCGGACGGGGTGCGGTGGTGCGCTGCGACGAGGCGCGCCTGCACCAGGCCGAAGCGCGGGTTCTCGAGCAGGGACTGAACGACGGCGGGCAGCGGATCGAAGCAGAACGCGGAGAGCTCGGGGTCGATGGCCTCGCGCGCTTTCACGGCCCGCGCGTCGGAGGTGAGCTGACGCAGCGTGCTCTCGTACAGCTTGCGGTGGATCGCGCGCGGCTCGGAAGGCTCTTCCGAAGCTTCATCGGTTTCAGGCTCTTCCGCAGCTTGCTCGGATCCAAGCGCCTCTGAAGCCTCCACAGACTCCGCGGGCTCCGCGCCTTTCGGCCGCGAGACCGCGCCGTGCGAGATGAGCTTCTCCAGCGCTGCCCCCACGCTGGCCTCGTTCATTCCCGTGACTTGTGAAATGCCATGCAGGTCGGTGGCGCCGTCCAGCCTCGAGGCAATGAAGCCCTCCTCCGGCGTGAGCGGCAGCCCGCGCAGGTCGACTCCAGGATTCAGCGCCGGCTTCCACTCGGGCATGCTCGGATTGAATTGCACCACGGCGGGCGCTGGCCAGCCACTTTGCGAACCTGCGTCTTGCAGAAGACCCCTACCCAGGCCCACAGCGAACCTGGCTAGCCGGCGTGGCTGTCCAGCCAGGTGATGAGATCCTGCATCACTTGCTCTTTGGCCGGCTCGCGCCACAGGTCGTGGAAGAGTCCGTCGTAGACGTGCAGCGTCTTGTCCTGGCTGCTGATGCGCTCGTAGAGCTCGCGGCTGCCGTCGGGCTTGAAGATCACATCCGCGCCGCCGTGGAGAATGAGCGCCGGCATGCGGATCTCGCTCTCGTGGCTGGCGATCTCGCTCATGACGTTGATCAGCTCGCGCGCCGTCCGCGCCGGACCGTTGCCCTGATCGATGAGCGGATCGGCCTTGCACGCGGCCACCACCGCCGGGTCTTGCGAGAGGTGATCGACGTCCACCGGGAAGGTGGCCAGGAGCGCCAGCACCGTCCCGGTCACGCGCGTCATGAAGCGATTGAACCCCGAGCGATCATCCTTCAACGCCGCGCCGCTCAGCACCAGCCCGGTCAATTCGGGCTTTCTCGACACGAC
>DATBAA010000834.1:0-5933 GCA_036271755.1 Myxococcales bacterium
AGTAGACGACGCCGTCCGGCTGGAGAATGCCGTTGGCTCCCAAGGGCTCCGCGCAGAGGTTCTTGGACGGGGCGCCGGGCGCTGGCGAGCATTGGTGGACTTTCGCGGTCGGGTCCGGCATTCCCGGCGTCGTCGGAGGCACCGGCGTGCCTTCCGTGACGCCGAAGCGCGGCGGCGGAGGTCCCGGCTGCATGCCGTTCACCGAGGCACCACCCACGCCCGCGTCGCTCAATCCGCCGGCAGTCGTGTGCACCGGCCCCACGGGCTTCGAAACGCAGCCGGGCGAGGAGAAACCCATGGCGGTCGAGCTCGCGCCCTGGAGCATCGCCTCGGCCGCGACGTAGTCGTCCATCAGCGGCTGGCCGGGCACGAAGACCCAGAGGTGCAGCTGCACGTTGGTGTTGCTGGCGGCGTCGTGGCAGAGGTCGCAGGCCTGATTGGGGCCCAACGTGGCTCTTGGAGCCGTGCCCCCGATGACCGCCGTGGCGCACGAGGCGCCCGTGGCCAGCACCACCAAGGTGGCGATCGAAATGGCGGTCAGCGCAATTTGACGCAAGCGTTTCGAATTTGGATCGGACTGCATTTTGTAATCCCCCTGAGAGTCTTTTACGTCCATTGGCAGCAATCCATCAATGCAGGCCCGTGCCGTCGCCGCACATGAAGGAGCCGATGGGCATTCCCGGCGGCGGCTCCACGGGCTCGCTGGCTTTCAGCGACGGCTCCAAATCGATGCGGGCGATCCGCTCCACCGCCCAGGCCAGGTGGGCGCGGCGCGCAGGCTCGGTCGAGCTCTGCGACGCCGCCCACGCCGACAATCCGCGCAGCGACAAGAGCGCAGTGGCCCGCGCTTCGGGCGAGGTGTGGACGTCGCGCGCCAGCCCGAGCAGGTCTTCCAAGGCCACGTCGTCGACCGCGCGCTGCACCGAGCCTTCCGAACCCTTGCGCGGCGCGGCCCGCCAGGTGGCGTTCAAGACGCCGTCGATCACTTCTCCGAGGCCCGGCGCCGTCTGCACCACGAGGCGGGCGGCGCGCTCTGGCTCGAGCAGCAGAGAGAGAGACTGATGCGCGGCCGCCTCGGCGGCGCTGGTTGGATCGAACGTCAGCCCGGTGCGCGTGGGAAAGCTCTCGCGGGTGCGCGACCAGCCCTGCGGATGCGGCGGCAGCAGCTGCACGATGCGGTCGGGAAGCGTCAGCACCGCGGGCGAGAGCGTGCTCAAGACCGCGCTCAACGCGCGCCGCTGCGCCTCGGGCGGAATGGCGCGGACGGGCACCTGGCCATCGCCGCGGACCGCGTAGGTGTAGTCCTGGCCGCCGATCGACTTGGCCGCTGCCTCGGTCTGGTAGCGATGGAAGAGATAGGCCGGCACCAGGACGTCCGAGAGAATGGCCATGGGCACGCCCTCGCGAATCGCCTCGGGCCCGAAGGCGGCCAGCGCCTTTTGGCGCACGTCCAGCACGCGCGTCAGCTCTTCGGCGGCGTCGGTGCCGTTGTCCCAGAGGTGCGCCACCGGCGAGGCGCTGCCCGCCGGCCGCGCGTCCTCGTCGCTCAAGAAGCGCAGCCCGCGAGCGAGCCCGTCCGTCAGCAGCTTCGTCCGCTCTGCCTCCGGCTTCTCCGCGTAGCCCCAGCCGATGGCGAGCTTGTCCCATTCGCCGATGCCGGTCGCGTAGGCGTCGCTCAAGTCCAGCGCGCCGCCGGGGGTGAGCTTCACCAGCGGATGCGGATAGTCCATCACCGAAGCGCGGCCGTGCATGCTGGCGGCGAAGTTGTGCTCGAGGCCCAGCGAGTGGCCCACCTCGTGCGCCGCCAGCTGCCGGATGCGCGCCAGCGAAGCCGCGAGCATGCGCGGATCTTCCTCTTTGGAAGAGCTCTTCCAAGGCGAGAGCAGGCTCTCGAAGATCATGTAGTCCTGCCGCACGCGCTGCGAGCCGAGCGTCACGTGGCCGGAGAGGATCTCGCCCGTGCGCGGGTCGATGGTGCCGCCGCCGTAGGACCAGCCGCGCGTCGAGCGGTGCACCCACTGGATGACGTTGTAGCGGACGTCCATGGGGTCGGCGTCCGCCGGCAGCAGCTTCACCTCGAACCTGAAGCCCGCCGCTTCGAACGCCGCCGCCCACCACGAGGCGCCCTCGAGCAGCGCACCGCGAATCGGCTCTGGCGCGGCGGGGTCGACGTAGTAGACCAGCGGCTTTCCAGGCGTCATTCGATGCCGCGCGATGAAGTGCCGCCGCAGCTGCTCGCCCACCGGCACGCCGAAGTCCAGGACTTGCGGCCCGAAGAAGCCGGCCCGCGGGTCGGCCGCGCGCGAATTGAATCCTGGCCCGGGCAATTGAATGAACGAATGCCGCTCGCGCAAGGTGATGGCCGTCGGCTCGGGCACCACCTCGCGCACGTAAGCGCCGGGCTCTTCGCCGGCAAAGGTCAGCGTCGCCTCCAATTCGGTGTTGCGCGGAAAGCTCTTGGTGCCCGGCAGATAGACGGCAGAGCGTTTGTCGTCGAGCTTGAACACGCCCTGCCCCGTGCTCTTCAGCGTCGCGCTCACATGATGCACGTCGCTCAGCACCAGCGAGGTGACGTCGACGAGCACTTTCGAACCTTCTTCGGCGCCGATGGTGCCGCCCCATATTATGGACGTCGCAAAGGCCTCCGCCACCGACTGCCTCTCGGGCGCGCTGTCGCTGGTGGCCCGGTATTGCTCGTTGTGCTGCACCAGAAGCACCTTCGGACCTACGCGCTGGAAGGCGACCACGCGCGACTCTCCGGGCTGGCCCCGGTCGAGGCCAACATCGTTCGAGCCCAACCCTGCCGGCAGTGAGTCGACATACAAGAACTCACTGCCAAACTTATCGATCTCCATCCAGAGAGCACCCTTCTTCTCGTCCCAGTGCAGGTTGAAGAAGCCGGGCATGTGCCGCATGCCCTGCGTCTTCTTCGAAATGCCCGGTATCGGCTCGTCGTCTTTCGGCTCTTTCGCGAAGACCGCGGTGGACAGGACGGCGAGCAGGAGAATGACCTTGCGCATTCCCCGAGCTTATACAGCGAGCCTCGCCGCGTTGCCGCCCAGCGCGTCGAAGTCGGCGATGAGCTGCGCCCAGTTGAAGCCATTGGGCGCCTTCGCCCGCGCCCGGGCGATCATATCCGGGCTGAGCAGCGCATAGAGCGCGCCCCCTTGCGACGGCACCGCGTAGCGCGCGACGGCCTTCCAGCTGATGCTGCCCGCCATGCCCCAGGTGTCGATGGCCGGGCCGCGCTCGTCGAAGCCGGTGGCGATGAAGCAATGGCCGTTCTCGGGGACGGGATTGCCGGCGATGTCCCAGAGAAAGCCAGGCCCTTCGGGGAACGGCTTCACCCACTGCTCGGGCAGCTCCACGCCGAAGAAGACGTTCTCGAAGAGGTAGATGGCCGTCCGCACCTCCACCTCGTTGGTGGCGTCGACGGCCAGCCAGCCCGCCAGCTTCACGCTGTCGGTGAAGCCGTACTTCACCCAATACTCGAGCGCGGTGTGCTCGTCGCAGCCCTGATCGGTGGGGTTGCTGCCGTCGGGCAAGAGCGGCGCGCGTGGGTCGTACCCGCCGATGGCGGAGTACATGCGAATGATCTCTTCCTTGGTGAAGAGCACCAGGTTACCCGCGCCGCCGGAGGTGACCCCTCGAACGTGCGCGCCGCCGGCGATGACGCAGTCGCCGAGCAGATCGTTCAAATAGATGTTGCTCAACGAGGGCCTGGCGGCGGTGCTGTAGTCGCAGCGCGGAGGCGGCAGCGGCAGCTTCTGGGTGACGTAGCTCTGCAGCCGGAGCGCATAACGGTTCAGCGCCACGGGCCGCTTCCGGCCGAACTTCACCGGCCGGCCATGGAACGGACTCTGGATCGATTTGACGGTCATGCCGCCCGGCCTCTGCATCAGGTGTGCCAGGGTTCAGCGATAGTCGTCGGGCTTGAGGCCGTAGCGCTTCATCCAGCGGTGGATCTGCATGCGCGCCCGCCCCAAGACGCGCGCCACCTCCGAGACGTTGCCCTTGTGATCGCGCAGCAGAAGGACCAGCTCCTCGCGGCGTTCGTCTCCGGCCGGCAGCACGCGGGTCGGCACGCGCGCCTCTCCCGCCCGCGGCAAGCTGAAGAGCGGCGGCAGGTGCGACAGATCGATGCGCGTGGCGTCGCCCAGCGTGAGCGCCAGCCGCAGCGCCTTCTCCAGCTCGCGGATGTTGAGCGCCCAGCCGTGGTGCATGAGCGCGCGGGCGGCCGCCAGCGAGAAGCGCGTGTTGGCCGCCTTGGCCCCGGCATGCCGCCGCAACAGCACCGCCACCAGCGAGCCCAGGTCCTCGCGGCGATCGCGCAGCGGCGGCAGGCGCAGCGTGAAGCCCTCGATGCGCGCCAGCAGGTCGGGCCGGAACGTGCCCGCCGTGGCCATCTCCTCCAGGTCGCGGTGGGTGGCGGCGATGAGGCGGAAGTCGACCGGCACCGCCTTGGTGGTACCGACGGCCGTCACCTCCGACTCTTGCAAGACCCGCAGGAAGAGACCCTGCGCCGGCAGCGGCAGATCGCCGATCTCGTCGAGGAAGAGCGTGCCTTTGTGGGCGCTGCGGATGAGGCCCGGCCGGTCGTCCTGCGCGCCGCTGAAGGCGCCCTTGCAGTAGCCGAAGAGCTCGGACTCTGCCAGCGAGGCGGCCAGCGCCGCGCAGTTGATGGCCTGGAACCGACCCGGCCGCCCGGAGAGCCGGTGGATGGCGCGGGCCATCACCTCCTTGCCGGTGCCGCTCTCTCCGCGCAGCACCACCGGCAACGCCGAGGGCGCGGCCCGGGTCAGCTCCAAGAGGCGGGCCGCATAGGACGCGTTGAGGGTGGCGAAGTCGTCATCCGGCGCCGCCCCGTCGAAGGCCGCCTGGGCGCGAAAGACGAAGAAGGTGCGGCCAATCTCGATGATGGCGCCGTCGTGCAATTCGCAGCGCGAGACCTCGACGCCGTCGACGAAGCAGCCGTTGCGCGACTGCTCGTCCTGGAAGAGCCAGCGGCCGTAGGACCTCTGCAGCGAGGCATGGGGCGCCGAGGCAAAGCGATCTGCCAGCGTGATGTACGGCTCGGTGCCGGTGTCTCGCCCGATGAAGACGCGGCCGCTCTCGGGCAGGAAGTGGCGCCGCGCCGGCAAGAGCGGCTGCTCGGCCTGGAACGCGAGCGTGAGACAAGCTCCCGCGCCAGGCTTGGGTTCGTCGGTGCCGCTCTCGTCGGCGGTGACGTCCAGGTTGACCACGGCCGCACTATGAACCTGACCGGTACGTGTTGCACCTGTTGCGCGCAACCGTCACAGTCGGCGCCATGTTCGCGACCTTCGTCCTCGGTGTGATGCTTGCGGTTGCAAGCGATCCGTTCAAGGTCCGGCTGCAGACCAGCAAAGGTTCAATCGTGCTGGAGGTGCATCCCGAGTGGGCCCCGCGCGGCGCCGAGCGCTTTCGTAAGCTGGTGGAGAGCGGCTACTACGACGGCTCGCGGTTCTTTCGCGTGGTGCCGGGGAAGTGGGCGCAGTTCGGCATCGCAGGCAAGTCTTCGGTGGCGCTCGCGCGGCGGGCGGAGACGTTTCCGGACGAAGACCCGGGCAGCTTTCAATCGAATACGCGCGGGATGGTCGGCTTCGCGTTCGCCCAGCCGAACGGGCGGGGGACGCAGGTCTACATCAACCTGGGCGACAACTCGCGGCTCGACGCGCAAGGCTTCGTGCCCTTCGCTCGCGTCGTCGAGTGCATGGACGTGGTCGACTCGCTCTACGGCGAATACGGCGAGACGTCCGGCGGTGGGATTCGCGCAGGCAAGCAGGACCGGCTCTTCGAGGGCGGCAATGCCTGGCTGGACGCGCACTTCCCCAAGCTGGACAAGCTGGAGCGAGCGCGAGTCCTGAACAATCCGCGAAAGTCCCCCCGCGACGACCGCTGATTCAACCAGCGGC
>DATBAA010000835.1:0-12384 GCA_036271755.1 Myxococcales bacterium
GTCCTGCATGGTGGCGGTGAGCGCGTGGCCCAGGTGCAGCGAGCCGGTGACGTTGGGCGGCGGCAAGACGATGGAGAACGCGGGCTTGTCGCTCGTGTCCTGCGCGTGGAAGTACCCGCGCTCTTCCCACCATTTTGCCCAATGAGCCTCGACTTGCGCCGGCTCGTAGCCGCTCTCCATGTCGGGCTGCTCCCGCCTCTCGCTCATGGCGGAATTTAGTTACCACAGTCGACCGACAAGTGGGGGGCCAACCCGCAGGAGATTACGCTCCGCGTTCTTTCATCAACCGCTCCAGCTCCTCGCGGATGATGGTCTCGGCCAGCTCGGGAACCACTTCCCAGGCGATCTTTTCGATCACCTCGCGGCTCGCCTTCGAGAGGGCTTCACGCAGCAAGGCCTCGCCGCCGTCTGCCGCCGCGGGAGCCTTGGCTGCGGGCGGCGGCACCACGCTGAGCGCGGGCTTGGCGGCCGGCGCCGGCTGCGGCACCGAGCGTAGCGGAGGCGGCGGAGCATGGGCCGGGGCGTCGAAAGCGACGTCCTCGTCCATGGGAATGTCCTCGTCCTCTTCGGCGACCGCGGGCGCCGGAGGCGGCTTGGGCGGCGGAGGGCGAACGGCCGGAGGCGGCGGCGCCGTGGGCCTGGCGACAGGAGCCGGCGCCGGCGCGGGCGGACGGGGAGCCGGAGCAGGCGCGGCCGTGGGGCGAGCAGGCGGCGGAGCGGTCGGCGCACCGGGCGGGCGCGGAGCAGCGGCCGGTGCCGGCGGACGCGGCGCGCCGGGCACGGACGGCATGGGGGGTTTGAGATTCGGAGGCGGAGGCCGCGCGGCGGGCGGCGCGGAAGGAGCCGGCGGGCGAGGCGGCGCGCCGGCAGGAGCCGGAGGCCGGGCCGCGGGAGGCGGTGCCGGCTTGGAAGTGCCGGGAGCAGCCATGGCCGGAGGCCGCGCCATCTGCATGGTGCTGCCCACCGCCCCGGGCTTCGCGGCCGGCGGGATGGAAGGCCTGGGCGGAGCGGGCGGCACGGCGGGCCTGGCAGCAGCCGGCGCCGGAGGAGCCACAGGTCTGGCAGGCGCGGGTGCTGCCGCGGCTGGGGCCATCGCCACCTTCGGATTGGCCAGGATCTGCTTCACCTGCTCGATCAGCTTGGTGGAGTCGAACGGCTTGGGCATGTGCCCATTGGCCCCGACCGCCATCGCCTTCGCGGGATCGATGGGCGTTCCGCCGCCCAGCAGCAGCACCGGAATGTCCTTCAACGCCGCGTCGGCGCGGATCTTCTGGCACAGCTCGTAACCGCCCAGCTTGCCCATGGTCACGTCAGCCAGGATCAGATCCGGCTTCTGCTCGCGGGCCTTCTGCAGCGCAGCCTCGCCGTCGTCGACCGAGACGAGCTGCACGTCTTCGCGGGCGAAGGTCATGCTGACCGCTTGCTGGATGGTCTTGGAGTCGTCGGCGAGAAGCAGGTTCTTGGGCATGGACGTCCGGGCCCTCCGGTTAAGCGGTCTACAAGGGCCCGGCCATCCTATCAAGTTTTGTCGCGCTGGCGCGTTACTTAGGGGTGAACACGGCGCTCACATTGTCGTGAGCGCGACGTCCTCAGTAGTCGAGGTCGTCGCCGCCGCCGTAGTCCATGCCGCCCATTCCACCCATACCGCCCATGCCTCCCATTCCGCCCATCCCTCCCATGCCGCCCATTCCACCGCCCCCGCCGCCGGCAGCCGCCTTCACCTTCTTCTTCGGCTTCTCGGCGATCATGGCTTCGGTGGTGAGCAAGAGGCTCGCGACGCTGGCTGCGTTCTGCAGCGCCGAGCGGGTGACCTTGGTGGGGTCGATGACGCCGGCCGCGACCAGGTCTTCGTACTTGTCGGTGCGGGCGTTGTAGCCGAAGGGACCTTTTCCGTCGGCCACCTTCTGCAGGACGATGCTGCCCTCGAGGCCGGCGTTGCCGACGATGCGGCGCAGCGGCTCTTCGACGGCGCGGCGGATGACGGCCACGCCCACTTCCTCGTCTGCCGCGACCTTCACGAAGTCCAGCGCCTTGCGGGCACGGATGAGCGCGACGCCGCCGCCGGGGACGATGCCCTCTTCGACCGCCGCGCGGGTAGCGTGCAGCGCGTCTTCAACACGCGCCTTCTTCTCCTTCATCTCCGTCTCGGTGGCAGCGCCAACCTGCACCACCGCGACGCCGCCCGCGAGCTTGGCCAGGCGCTCCTGCAGCTTCTCCTTGTCGGAGTCGCTGGTGGTGTCTTCCACCTGGGCGCGGATCTGCTTGATGCGGCCCTCGATCTCGGACTTCTTGCCGGCGCCGTCGACGATGGTGGTGTTGTCCTGGTCGATGGTGATGCGCTTGGCGCGGCCCAGGTCGCTGATCTGCAGCTGCTCGAACTTCTTGCCCAGCTCCTCGGCGATGACCTGACCACCGGTCAAGATGGCGATGTCCTTGAGCATTTCCTTCCGCCGGTCACCGAAGCCGGGGGCCTTCACGGCAGCGACCTTCAAGGTGCCGCGCAGCTTGTTGACCACCAGCGTGGCCAAAGCCTCGCCCTCGATCTCCTCGGCGATGAGCACGATGGGACGGCCGGTGCGGACCACCTGCTCCAGAATCGGAATCAGGTCGGCCATGGCCGAGATCTTCTTCTCGGTCAGCAAAATGAAGGGCTCGTCCAGCTCGGTCACCATGCGGGCCGGGTCGGTGACGAAGTACGGCGAGATGTAGCCGCGGTCGAACTGCATGCCCTCGACCACCTTCAGCGTCGTCTCCAGGCCCTTGGCCTCTTCGATGGTGATGACGCCTTCCTTGCCCACCTTCTCCATGGCGTCGGCGATGATGGTGCCGATGGTCTCGTCGCCATTCGCGGAGATGGTGCCGACCTGGGCGATCTCGGTCTTGCCCTGGGTCTTGGTGGAGATCTTCGCGAGCTCTGCGACGATGGCCGAGACGGCGGCGTCGATGCCGCGCTTCAGGCTCATGGGGTTGTGGCCGGCGGCCACGAGCTTCATGCCTTCGTTGTAGATGGAGGCGGCCAGGACGGTGGCAGTGGTGGTGCCGTCGCCGGCGATGTCCGAGGTCTTGGTGGCTACCTCGCGGACCATCTGCGCGCCCATGTTTTGGAACCGGTCGGCCAGGTCGATTTCCTTGGCGACGGTGACGCCGTCCTTGGTGATGGTGGGAGCGCCGAACGACTTCTCCAGCACTACGTTGCGGCCCTTGGGTCCGAGCGTCGCGGCGACGGCGTCGCTGAGGGTCTTGACGCCGCGCAGGATCTGCTCACGCGCTGCCTGGTGGAAGCTGATTTCCTTGGCTGCCATGCGTACTGCCTCCGGTTCAAAATGGGGCGCGAATGTAGACAGCCAAAGGCCCCTGTCAAGAGGCGGACTTGTCTCTGGGAGGTTCTTCGACTAGTCACCCCGCATGCTTGCTCTCGCCTTTTCCCTGCTTGCCGCGGGCTCTTTGACCGGCAAGGTCACGCTGACCGGGCTCGCCCCCAAGCTCGCCAACCTGCCGGTCACCAAGGACAACAAGTCCTGCGGCGCCAACAAGCCCGACGAAGCGCTGGAGATCGGCGCGGGCAACGGCGTGAAGAACGCGGTGGTCTGGTTCACCGACATCAAGGAGCCGCCCGGCGACCGCAAGGAGAAGGAGAAGCTCGACCAGCAGAACTGCCAATACGTGCCGCACGTGGTGGTGGCGCCGGTGGGCACGATGCTGGACGTGGTGAACAGCGACTCGGTGCTGCACAACGTGCGGGCCACCGAGGGCACCACCAAGCTCTTCAACTACGCCATGCCCATCAAGGGCCACGTGGTGCCGACGCGGCTGCGCAAGGAGGGCGTCTTCAAGGTGGGCTGCGACGTGCATCCATGGATGCGCGCCTGGGTCCTGGTGCTCGGGACCACGAAGTACGCAATCACCGACGAGAAGGGCGAGTACAAGCTCGAGGGCATCGCGCCCGGGAAACACAAGGTGAAGATCTGGCACGAGCGGCTGGGCGAGAAAGAGCAGGAGGTCGAGATCGCCGACGACAAGCCGGCCGTCTGGGACGTCGCCTACAACCCTCGTTGAGCGGCAGCAGATGCCGGCGCACGTCGATCCGCTCTTCCTGGTGGCCTGGGTCCGCGACGAGCTGATCGCGGCGGGAGAGCCATCGCTGCTGGATTCGCTGGCGGCGCGCGCTGAAAGCGATGGGCTGGATCGAGAAGAAGCAGAGCTGGACGCGGCGGGGCAGTTGGCCGAGCGCCGCGGACTCCTGGACGGACTCGAACGCGCCGCCGGAGAGCTGTGGCTGGCCGAGGTCCGCGAAGCGCGCGGCATCGCCGAGAAGCTCGAGCGCTCGTCCGGACCGGCTTGTGTCGCCTGGCTGCAGGCCACGTCCGGCGCGGCTCTGCGGCTGCAGATGCTCTCGACGGCGCTCAGCGCCGAGCCGTCGAAGTCCGTCGCCGAGCTGGACGGCCTGGGCAGCTCCCCCGGCTGCTCCGTCAGATGAACGCCCTCAGGTCCACCCGCGGCGCTTGAACCAGAGCCAGGTCAGGAAAGCCGTCACCGCCATCAACGCCAGCGAATATGGATAGCCGTGCTTCCAGCCATATTCGGGAATGTCGTGGAAGTTCATTCCGTAGACGCCGGCGATGATCACCGGCGGAATGCCCACCACCGAAGCGATGGTCAGGGTCTTCACCACGTCGTTCTGCTCGACGTTGATGTAGCCGAGCGTCGCGTCGAGCAGGAACTGGATCTTGCTCGAGAGGTGCGATTCGTAGTCAGTGAGAGAGTTGATGTCGGCGCGGATGGCCTTGAGCCGCTGCGAGCTCACTTGCGGAGCTCCGACAAGCCCGCTGTCGCCGACGTACGAGGCCATGCGGCCCAGGCCCAGCAAGGCGTCGCGGATGTGCGAGGTCTTGTCCGCCTCCATGCCCACGCGGCGCAGCGTCTCGCGCAGGTCGGCCGCGCGCTTCTTCTCGCGCTCGCTCTTGCGGAAGGCTTCGTGGGAGATGACATCGCAAGCCGCGCCGGCGCGCTCCAGCGCATCGGCGGCCCGGTCGATCACCACCTCCAAGATGTGCAGGAACGCATGCTCGGCGGTATCCGCTCCACAGCTCTTCAAGGCGGCGTCGATGGCGGCAATGGGCTCGAAGCGGATGGTGATCAAGTGCTTCGGCGCGAGCACGAACCCCGCCGCCGCCAGCCCGTAGTCGCCCTCCGGCCTGGGCGAGACCAGCGGCGTCGAGAGGTACCAGGCGCCCTTCTCGAACGCGAGCCGGCTGGTGGACTCGATCTCGCTCACCTGCTCCTGCGTGGGCACGCGCAGCCCCGTGGCGGCCCGCACCTGCGCCAGCTCATCTTCCGTCGGAGAGAGCAAGTCGATCCACGCCGCGTTGCGTAAATCGCCTTTGGGGGAGATCGCGATCATCGCGGGACGCTATCACGCCGATTCGGCGACGAGCGTCAGACCCACGGAGTACAGTGCGGTGATGAGCGACGCGGCGGTGACCACTGCCCAGATGCCCCAACGAAAGCCGGTTCGCTACGGGCCGTTCGCGCGCTGGCTGCTCTCGTCGATGTTCGACTCGGTGCCCTTTCCCGGGGACGCGGTCGGAAGGCTCCAGGCAGACGCGCAGAAGTCCACGCTGGTCTACGTGCTGCGCTCCTCGTCCCTGCTCCACCTGCTCTACTTCAACTTCATCTTCAGCAAGCTGGGCCTGCCGCTGGCGCGCGCCGCCACCGGCCTGGGCTACCGCATCTTCGCGCCGTTCGCGCGCTGGTATCTGGGCGGTCCGCAGATCAAGGCAGCCAAAGGCGGAGAGGTCGCCAACATCGCCGAAGCGGTTCAGCAAGGTGAGTCGGCGCTGGTCTTCTTGCGGGCGCCGCGCACGCTGCCGGGCGCGGTCACCACGCTCGAGGATCCCTTCCCCGCGCTGGTCGAGCTGCAGCGGGCGAATCCGAATCGGCCCATCGCGCTGGTGCCGCTCACGTTTCTCTGGCGCAAGCGTCCCAAGAAGCTGGGCGGCTCCTGGCGCGACGCGCTCTTCGGCGACCCGGAGGAGCCCGGCGCAATCCGCACCCTGCTCGGCTTCCTGCGCGGGCGGAAGTCGTCCTACGTGAAGGTCGGCGAGACGGTGCTGCTCTCGGACGTCAACGCCATGCAGCGCAACGCCGAGGCCGTCCGCGTGGCCCGGCGCGTGCGCGGCTTCTTGCATCAGCACCTCGCGCGCGAGACCCGCGTGGTCACGGGGCCGCCGCTCAAGCGGCCCGAGCGCGTCATCCACGAGACCCTGCGCGATCTGACGCTGCGGCGCACGCTGGCCGAGATCGCCAGCGAGAAGAACCGCAGCCTTCAGTCGGTGGAGCGCGAGGCGCGCAAGGATCTGCGCGAGATCTCTGCCCGCTACAGCTCGTTCGTCATCGACGTCTTGAAATCGTTCTTGAACTTCGTCTTCCACCGCATCTACGACGGCGTCGACGTCGACGAAGCGGGCATGAAGCGGCTGGTCGAGGCCAGCACGAAGGCGCCGCTCATCCTCTGCCCGTGCCACAAGAGCCACATCGACTACATGATCCTGTCGATGATCTGCGACGACTACGGCCTGCAGCCGCCGCACGTCGCGGCCGGCGACAACTTGAACTTCTTCCCCGTCGGACGGCTGCTGCGCGCGGGCGGCGCGTTCTTCATCCGGCGCAGCTTCAAGGGCGACCGCATCTACTCGGCCACCATGGGCGCCTACGTGAAGCGGCTCTTGCAAGACGGCTTCACGCAGGAGTTATTCGTCGAGGGCGGCCGGTCGCGCACGGGCAAGTTGCTGCCGCCGAAGTTCGGCATGCTCACGCTGGAGGTCGACGCGTGGCTGACCGGCGTGCGGCCCGACGCGTACTTCGCGCCCATCTCCATCTCCTACGAGAAGATCGTCGAGGCGCGCAGCTACCAGCGCGAGCTGCTCGGCGGCGAAAAGCAGAAGGAGGACGCGAAGGCGCTCTTGAGCGCCACCAAGGTTCTCCGCAGCCGCTACGGCCGCATCACCATCCGCGTCGACGAGCCCATCTCGCTCGCGGGCCTGTTCCGCGAGCGCGGATTGGATCCCAAGACGGTCGCTCCAGAAGAGAAGAAGCGGCTGGTGCAGAACCTGGGGCTGCGCATCGCGGCAGGCATCAACGCGGCAGCGCCGCTGGCGCCGGTCGGGCTCGCGGCGGCGGTGCTGCTCTCGCACGACCGGCGCGCCATGAGCGAGGCAGACATCCTGGACCGCGCCGAGTTTCTCCACGGCGCGGCGCTGGACGGCGGAGCGCACGCGGACCCGGGCGCCATTCGCGCCATGGTGCTGACGTCCATCGAAGCGCTCTGCAAGGACGGCACGCTCAAGCGGCACGAGGCCGGCGGCGAGCGCTTCTATTCGGTGCCCGAAGAGCGGCGCATCTCGCTCGACTACCAGAAGAATTCAATCCTCCACTTCGTGCTCGCGCCGGCCATCCTGGCGGTCGCGCTGCGCACCTTTGGCGGCCAGGTGGCGCCGCTGCCGGAGCTGATGCGGCGGGCGAAGGAAGCCTCGCGGCTTTTGAAGCACGAGTTCATCTACCCGCCGGGCAAGAGCTTCGAATCCACCGTCGATCAAACCTTCGCGCTGCTCCTGCGTTGGGGCCTGGTGGAAAAGGCCGGCGACGCCGTGCTGCCCGTGGCCCGCGGCGTGCGCATGCTGTCGCTGCTGGCCGAGCTGCTGCGTCCGTTCCTCGAGGGAGTCTGGGTGGCGGCCGACGCCCTGCAGCTCTTGCTCGCCGCGCCCATGCCCTCGAAAGAGTGGTCGCGCCAGGCCCTCGATCGGGGCCGCGCGGCGTACCTGGCCGGCCGCGTGTTGCGCATCGAAGCGCTGACCAAGCCGACGCTGGAGAACGCCATCTCCATGTACCGCGACCGCGGCGTCATCATCGGCGCCAACGTCTCGCTCACCCCAGAGTTCGCCGCCCGCGAAAAAATCCTCGAGCTCACCTCCGAAAGCGCCCAGTTCCTCCGCTAAGAGCCAATTCATTGGATGGCGAAGTCGTCGTCGAGCTGCTCCTGCCGGGCGGTCGGGGTCTGCTGGCCGTTGGTGAGCGCGGGGACTTTGGCGATGACGTAGTCGCGCAAGCCAGAGACCGTGACCTTGCCGCTGGCGGACGGCGCGATGCGCTTGTTCTTCAACCCGTCGAGCACGGCATAAGTAAAGACGCCGTTCTTCCACTGCGGCGACTCGAGCGCGAACTGCGTGCCGCTGGCCGACGAGATCACCACCGCGCCGGAGCCGCGGCGCAAGTCGGCGAAGAGCGCGCGCATCAGCTCGAATGAGTTGGCGAGGCCGGCGCCGCTGGTGGAGATGGCGGTCTTCTTGAAGCCGCGATTCTTGACGATGCCCTCGCTGGTCGAGACCGACGCAACGAGCTTGGTCGTCTCCTTGTCCACCTCGCCCGAGTGGCAGGCATCGAGCAGCAGGATGCGCTGGCGGGCCGGAATGCCGTCGAGCAGCGACTCCAGCTGGTCGTAAGAGAGTCCGGAGGCGGCCGGCTGCTCGAAGTCCATGTCATAGGTGCCCAGGTAGTAGTCGAGCTTGTCGTCGAGCACGCCGTGGCCGGCGAAGAAGACCACCACCTGATCCTCCGGCTTGCTCTTCGCGAGCTGATCGCGGATGGCTAGAATAGAAGCCTTGGTGGCTTGAGAATCAACCAATACGATCTGCTGCGATCCGGCAAAGCCGGGCCCGTCGCCGCCCAGCGCCGCTGCCAGATCCCTCGCGTCCTTGGCTGCATAGTCGAGGTTGCGGGCGGCGTCTTTGTATTTGGACACTCCGATGGCCACCACCCACCGCTTCGGCTGCGGCGCGGGCCCGGTGTAGCGCACGCGGACGCTCTCCCGCGCGGACTCGATGCCGCGCGCGTTCAGCACCGAGACCTCGAGGTGATTCACGCCCGGCGTCAGCTCGACCGCGACCTTTCGCGAAAGCTCCTTGCTCTCTTTGCGAAGATCGATGCCGGCGGCGCCGTTGAGCGGCACACCATTGACCGTGACGTAGAGCCGATCGAGCTCGAACTGCGGATCGGAGGCCTTCACCGAAAGCGTCAGCTGCTTCTCCTTGGTCACCGGCGGCGGCGGATTGCCGATGGCCACGGTGGGCAGCACGAAGTTGTCGCCCAGCATCTCCTCGGTGTAGCCCATGCGAGAGAGCCGCTTCTGCCGCGCCTTCTCGTACACTTCGATTCGAGCCTTGGGAACGAGCCCCAGCCGCGCCAAGACCAGATCCGGCCGGTTGAGCTTCAGGTCGAACGACTCGAACGGAAACGGCTTGCGGCCAATGCGGAACGCGACGCCGTGCGCGACCTTGCCGGCCTTGTAATAGCCGTCGGAAGTGTAGACCACCGGGTCCTTGCCATTCACCGCCGCGAAGGTCGCGAGCAGCTGGTTGTCCTTCGTATCGAAGACGCGAATCAGTCCGTCCGTCTGGCCCACCACCAGCCTGCGGCCGTCGAGCGTCACCGCCACCGCCGCGGTGAGCTTGGCCGACGTCGGAATGAACGACAGCTGCCGCAGCGTCGCCACGTCACGAAGGCGGATGCCGTCGGCCTTCATGTCGTAGAAGGCGGGCTGGCCGGGAAGCCGCGACGAGATGGGCGAAAACCCGGGCGGCATGTTCTGCGCGTCGTCGTTGGGCGCTTCCCGCAGCTTCGCGCCGGTGGCCGCATCGTAGAAGCTCCACGGCGAGGTTTGGGAGGTGCGCAGCGCGAACTGCGAGTTGTCGGCATTGAACGGCAGGACCGTGGGGCCGTCGCGGAAGAGGTACCAGTTCGCGTCCCAGGACCTGACCACCTTGCCGGTGGCGAAGTCCAGCTGCAGCAGCTTCTCCGGATAGCCGCCGTAGAGGCACACCCAGAGCGTCTTCTCGTCGGGCGAGAACTGCAGGCCCTTCACCCGCTCGCCCTCCGGCAAGTCGAGGTCGCGAACCAACAGGCCGGTGCGCGCGTCGTAGACGTGCAGCTTCTTGTCCTCGGTGGCCTGGGCGACGACCAGGCTGCCCTTGCGCTGCGCCGCGATCGCGAACCAGCCGTTGTTCTTCAGCGCGATGACGTGATCCATGGAGGCGTCGCCCAAGTCCCAGATGGCCAGCCCTTCGCGGGTGATGGCCACCATGCGCGCGTCGTTGTCCGTGAGCGCGACGTCGCGGATGAACTTCACCGCGGTGCCAAAGTCGCGAACCAGTTCGCCGGTCTCGGTGTCCCAGACATAGACGCCGCCGTCGGACTGCGCCGCCGCCACGTAGCGCTCGTCGGGGCTCAACGTCATTTGCCAGATGGCCTTGAACGCGGGCACGGTCCACTCGACTACGCCCTTTTCCAAATCCCAGCGGTGCAGCTTGCCGGCCATCCAATCGACCGTGATGAGGTGCCGGTTGTCCTTGAGAAAGACCATCGCGCCGGTCTGATCCCGCGAGGGCTGCGTCAGCACTTTCAGCGTCTTGCTGGTCGTCAGATCGATCAGCTCCAAATGGACCTGGTCGTTCTTCTCGCCATTGACGATCTCGATGACGGCCTGCTGGCCATTCGGCGACACCGCGAAGTGCGTGTTGACGGCCACCGGAATCGTCGGCGGCGAGGGGAGCGGCTGGCCCTGCGCATCGAGCAGCTTGAACATGGTGGGCGGCTTGACGCCGGTCTGGTTGTTCCAGCCAGTCAGGTTGGCGATCCAGCGGCCGTCGTTCAGCAACAGCGCGTTCTGCAGTGAGAATCCTTCCGGCGCCTTGGGCGGAACGAAGAGGATGTGGCCCGTGCAGGCCGCGGGATCGATCAACGAGACCGGCCCGCCGTTCTTGGGCACGGCCAAAAGCTTGTTGTCTTTGGTGGCGATGACCCGGGCGTCGGTCTCGATGCTGAAGTCGCAGTGAAGCTTGCCGTCGGCCAGGGTCCAGATCCGGCCGCCCTTGTACATCTGGCCCGCGAGCACGTACTTGTCGTCGGCCGAGACGCCGAGGTTCGTGTAGTAGGCGTCCTTGGTCTCCAGCGCGCCGATCTCCAGGCCGGAGGAGATGTCCCAGACCCGCACCGCGTTGTCACTGCCCGAAGAGATGAGCTGGCGGCCGTCGCCGGTGAACTTCACCGTCCAGACCGTGTCCGCGTGACCGCGCTGCACGATCAGCTCGGGTTTCTGCGAGGCAGCGAGGAGCAGCGCGAGGACGATGGTCATTTGGCCGCCATGGTGGTGATGGTCACGAAGGTGTCCGCGGTCTCCGCCTTGCTCTTCTTGGTGAAGCCGCGGTGCTTGACGAGCGCGGTGGTGTCGTCGGCGACCACGTCGTACTCGGTGCCGTCCAAGGTCTCTTTGTGCGTCGGCAGCGCCTCGGGCTTTTCGGTGAACGCCGCGGCCTGGATGTGCTCGGCGCCGTACGGGGGCGCGATCTCGAAGCTGTCGGGATATTCAACCAATTGATTGATCTTTCCCTCGTCGATGAACCAGGCCTGCGCGATGGGTGCCTTGCGGCCGTTCTGCAACAGATAGACGAGGCGCACCCAGCAGGCCTTGTTGACGCGGACGAAGAGCTTCAGCTCCTCTTTGGCGACGAAGATCTGGCTGGTCCCATTGGCCTGCTTGTTGGTGAAGAGCTCGACCTTGAGGCCGCCCGGAATCAGCTCACTGGCGCCGAGGATCTTCTGCTCCTTCAAGGCCGATTCGAGGTTGGCCGGCGCGAGCAGCAGGTCTTTCGGAATCGAAGCGCGCGGCAGCGAGGCAGAAGCGCTGGCCAGCGTGCGGCCGTCCTCAGATTTTTGCGCCACCAGCAGCAGCCGCACGACCTGGCCTTCGTCGACGAAAGTGCCTTTCAAGACGACGTCGCCGGCGACTGTCCCGGCAGCGTCAGAGCTGCCCGCGGCCCGCTCCAGCTCTTGCGCGGCGGACCGGCCGAACGGGCTGGGATAGATGGTGTCGCGATAGGTAAAGGGCGCGATCAGCCAATGCGCCGACTTGCCTACTCCCTGCTGCGCCAGCTGAAACGCGAGCGCTTCGCTGGCCTCGGCGAGATTTCCCTGCGGCTTTTTCAAGAGCGTCGAGATGCGCTCGGAGGCCTGCGTCTGCAGCGAAGCGAAGCGCGCGTCGAGCGCAGCCGCATCGGGCGCGCCGCCGCGCAAGATGGCCCGCCGCTGCGCCTCCTGCCGCAATGCTTCGGAGAGCGCGGTGCGAGCCGAGAGGCAGTCTCGCAAAGCCTCGGCGCCGCCGCCCTTCCCGGCCGACGCCAGCCGCGACTGGGCCTCGGTCAACGCCGTCTCGCGCTCATGCTCGGCGGCGCCTGCGGCCTGCGCACGATCGAGGATGGCCAGCGCATAGGCGCGCTTTCCATCCAGCCAGGTCTCGAAGGTGACGCCATTCAGGTGCACGTCGGTGGACGCCTT
>DATBAA010000836.1:0-3593 GCA_036271755.1 Myxococcales bacterium
CTCGCTGCAGCCCATCTATCACGGCATGCAGGCCGCGGCTGGCAACAACGTGGTCTCGGTGGGCAACGTGCGCAACAAGGTCACCGGCGCCATCACGCTGACGCCGCAGACCATCGACGCGACGGGAGCCAAGGTCGCCGCCAAGGAAGCCACGGGCGTCGACACCACCAAGATGGCGTTCCTGGTCTTCCTGCAGCTCATTCTGGTCTGCATGGTGTACGCGCCCATCGCGGCGTACCTGGTGGAGGCGTTCCCCGCCAAGATCAGATACACGGCGCTGTCGCTGCCCTACCACATCGGCAACGGCGTCTTCGGCGGCTTGCTCCCGCTCATCGGCCTCGTCATCTGCGCAGAGACCGGCAACATCTACGCCGGCCTCTACTACCCGATGATCGTCGCCGGCATCACCGCGGTCATTGGCTCCATCGCGCTGAAGGAAGCCAACCACGTGAAGATCTGGGACGAAGCCAACAAGGCCGCCGCCTAGAGCTTCGAAGAAACAGAGACGCGCGCTTGCTCCGGCAGGCGCGCGTTTTCTTTTGTGGGTCAGCCTTTCGCTTTCGCTTTGGCCAGCGCGAAGTCGATGACTTGCTTCTCCAGAGACAGCCCGCTCAGGTTGTCGATCTCCACGAGGCCGGTGGGGCTGGTGACGTTCACCTCGGTGAGCATGCCGCCGATGACGTCGATGCCCACGAACCAGAGCCCCAGCTCGATGAGATCGGGGGCGAGGCGCCGGCAGATCTCGCGGTCTCTCTCGGTGATGACCGACGACGCGCCGCTGCCGCCCGAGGCGAAGTTGGCGCGCAGCTCTCCGCTGGCCGGAACGCGCAGCACCGCGCCGATGGGCTCGCCGTTCAAGAGGATGATGCGCTTGTCGCCCTCGGTCACCGCCGGCAGATAGGCCTGCGCCATCACCGGCGTGCGGCCGCCGTCGGTCGCCATCTCCAGGAGCGCGTTGAAGTTGGAATCGTCGCGGCGCACCCGCAGCACGCCCAGACCGCCGTAGCCGTCGAGCGGCTTCACCACGCCGTCGCCGCCGTGCGCGTCGAGAAAGGCCCGCAGGCGCGGCAGCTCGCGGGTGACCAGCGACTCTGGAATCAGCTCCGGATAGCGCAGCGAGAAGAGCTTCTCGTTGGCGGCCCGCAGCCCGCGCGGCTCGTTGATCCAGAGCGGCCCGGGAGAGATCTCGAGCAGCTGCGTAGCCCAGACATACTCCACGTCGGCCGGCGGGTCCTTGCGCAGGAAGATGACGTCCAGGTCCGACAGCTTCGCGTCTCCCTCGCGCAGCACCTTGAAGTGGTTGCCCTTCTCGCGCTTCACCTCGACCGTGCGCATGCGCGACCAGGCCTGACCTCCGACTCCGAAGATCCACTCTTGCCGCAGCTCGCGCACTTCCAGGCCGCGCCGCTGGCACTCGAGCATCAGCGCAAAGGTCGAATCATGCTCGACGCGGACGGTGTCGAGCGGGTCCATGAGAAAGCCAATACGCATGGACGAACCTTACGCCTTGCGCGCGAAAAAGATCGCTCCCAACGGCGGCAATGTCAGCTCCAAGGACTGCGGGCGGCCGTGGCTCGGCACCGGCTGCGAATGCGCCGCCCCGAAGTTGCCCACGCCGCTGCCGCCGTAGACCTCGGCGTCGCTGTTGAAGAGCTCGGTCCACTCGCCCGGCAGCGGCACGCCCACGCGATATCCCTGGCGCAAGATCGGCGTGTAGTTGAGCACCGCGACCACGCAGTTGCCCTTTCTGTCCTTGCGCAGGTAGCTGGCGACGCTTTGGTTGGAGTCATTGGCGTCTATCCATTCGAAGCCCAGCGGATCGGTGTCCAGCTCGTACAGCGCGGGCTGCGATTGAATCAACGCATTCAGATCGGTAATCAACCTCTGCAGACCCTTGTGCTTCGGGTCTTCGGTCAAATGCCAGTCGAGGCTGCGCTCGTGGCTCCACTCTTTGCGCTGGCCAAACTCACCGCCCATGAAGAGCAGCTTCTTGCCCGGCAGCGACCATTGATTGCAGTACAGCAAGCGCAGGTTCGCGCGCTGCTGCCACTCGTCGCCGTCCATCTTGTCGAGCAGCGAGCCCTTGCCGTGCACCACCTCGTCGTGGCTCAGCGGCAAAACGAAGTTCTCGTGAAAAGCATACAAGCCGCGGAAGGTGAGTGAGTTGTGGTGGAACCTGCGATGGATGGGATCGTGCGCGAGATAGTCCAAGGTGTCGTGCATCCAGCCCATGTCCCATTTGAAGCCGAACCCCAGGCCGCCCAGCCAGAGCGGACGGGAGACGCCCGGCCAGGAGGTGGACTCCTCGGCATAGGTTTGCGCGCCGTTCTCGCGGCCGAAGACCTCGAGGTTGAGGCGCTGTAGAAAGCTGATGGCGCCCAGGTTTTCGCGGCCGCCGTACTTGTTTGGAATCCATTCGCCGTGCTTGCGCGAGTAATCCAGGTAGAGCATCGAAGCCACCGCGTCCACGCGCAGGCCGTCGGCGTGGTAGCGGTCCATCCAGAACATGCCGCTGGAGAGCAGGAAGCTGCGCACCTCGTGGCGGTCGTAGTTGAAGATGCTGCTCTTCCAGTCTGGGTGAAAGCCCTGGCGCGGGTCGGCGTGCTCGTACAAAGCGGTGCCGTCGAAGTTGTTGAGGCCGATCTCATCGGTAGGAAAGTGAGATGGAACCCAGTCGAGAATCACCGCGATGCCGGCCTGGTGAAGCTGGTCGATCAGGTACATCAAGTCTTGGGGCGTGCCGTAGCGGCTGGTGGGCGCGAAATAGCCCGTCGTTTGATAACCCCACGAGCCATAGAAGGGATGCTCCATCAAAGGCATGAACTCGACGTGCGAGAACTTCAACGCCTTCAGGTATTCGCAGAGCGGCGCGGCCATTTCCCGATAAGTGAGCGGGCGATTGCTCTCTCCGGGCACGCGCCGCCACGAGCCGAAGTGCAATTCATAGATGGAGACGGGCGCGTCCAGGGCGCTGCGCTTCGCGCGCGCGGCCATCCACTGCTCGTCGCCCCAGGTGTGCTCCAGACCCCAGACCACCGAGGCGGTCTTGGGCGGCGTCTCGGCGTGAAAGGCGAACGGGTCTGCCTTGTCGACGCGATATCCGTTCGGGCCTTCGATATGAAACTTGTACTTGTGGCCTTTGCCGACGCCCTTGATGAAGCCTTCCCAGATGCCCGAGCCGCCGCGCGCCGCCAGCGCCTGGCTGCCTTTGTCCCAGCCGTTCCAATCGCCGATGACGGTGACGGCGTGCGCATTGGGAGCCCAGACCGCGAAGTGCGTGCCGCCGTCGGTCAGGTGAGCGCCTAGATGATCGTAGAGCCGGAGGTGCGAGCCTTCGTTGAAGAGGTGGAGATCGTCGTCCGAGAGCAGGGAAGGCATATGCTCCAGATACACCTCGCCTCGCGAATGTGCAGCAGGCGCTACCTCAGGACGTGTAGCCAGGCGAACGCCGGAGCGGCAAAGGCGGCGAGGCCCAGAAGCAGCTGGAGACGGCGGTTGCGCAGCGGCGGCAGCAGCGAGGCCAGGTAGCCAAAGCCGAGGCCGCAGGCGAAACCAAACAGATGACCCGCCAGGTCGGCGCGCTTGCCGGTGCC
>DATBAA010000837.1:0-4811 GCA_036271755.1 Myxococcales bacterium
GCATCGTAGAGTGGGGTGCGTAGGGCCATAAGGGTGGGCGAACCTAGCAGAGCATGGCCAGCGCGCAAGCAGGGGAGAGGCTCGATGATGGATCGCAAAGCGCTCGCCGCGGCCTATGACCGCAGCGCGGACAGCTACGACGAGCGCTTCCAGGCGCTGCAAGAGGTGAAGTACCGCGCGGCGTTGCCTCACCTGCCGTCCGTCCCGCAGGGCGCTCTCTGCCTGGACGCGGGCGGTGGCACCGGGCTCTTCCAGGCCTTCTTGCACGAGCAGAATCATGCGCTGTCGCGGGCGCGCTGGCTGCTGCTCGACATGAGCCTGGGCATGCTGCGCGCGGCCCGGAAGCGATCTCCGCTCTTCGTCGCTGCCGACTTATCCTACCCACCGCTCAGGCCGGAGACCGTTGCGCTGGCCGTGGCGTTTACTTCCCTTTTGGAGGACCTCGGGCGCACTCTGCGCCAAATGCAACTCCTTCTGGTTCCAGGCGGATCGCTCGTGGCCAGCTTCTTGGCCCCCGAGGCAAAAGCAGCTCTTGCGGAGGTCGGCTCGTTGCGGCAGATGGCCGGACCTGTGGAAGCAGGTCAAGATCAGCTCTACGTGTTCCGAAAGGTCTAGCGTGCGTCTGCAAGGTCAGGTCGCCATCGTCACTGGCAGCTCCCGCGGAGTCGGCCGCTCGGTCGCGCTCGCGCTCGCGCGCGAGGGGTGTGACATCGTCGTGGCCGCCAAGACGGAGGAGCAGCACGCGCGGCTGCCGGGCACCATCCACGAGACGGCGCGCGAGATCGAGAAGCTGGGCAGGCGCGCGGTGGCCGTGAAGTGCAACGTGCGCGAGTTCGAGGAGGTCGAGGCGACGGTGCGAACCGCCATGGAGACCTTCGGGCGCATCGACATTCTCATCAACAACGCCGGGGCCATCCACTGGGGGCCGGTCAGCGACTGGTCGGCCGGCAAGTTCGACCTGGTGAACGGCGTCAACGTGCGCGGGGCGTTTCTCTTCTCGCGCGCCGTCATCCCGCACATGCGCGCGCGCAAGCACGGCCGCATCGTGATGATGTCGCCCAAGGTCAACGTCGCCAAGGTGTCCGGCAAAGGTCCCTACTTCGTCTCCAAGATGGGGATGACGCTGCTGGCCCACGCCATCGCCGGCGAGGAAGAGGAGAACGGCATCGGCGCTTGCGCGCTCTGGCCGGTCACCATGATCGAGAGCGAGGCCACCCGCTTCTTCCAGCTGGGCGCACCCGAGGAGTGGCGCACCGCCGAGGTGCTCGCCGATGCCACCGTCGAGCTCTGCTGTGCCGATTTGCCGCGGATGACCAACCGCGCCTTCTATGACGAGGAGGCGCTGGGCGATTTCCGCGGGGTGCGAGACTTCAGCTCCTACAGCGTCGTCAAGGGAACCAACCCGTCACCTGCATGCCGCGAGATGGTGGAATAGAATGAACGGGTCCATGGCTCGCGTCCCGGTCGTCTTTCCGATCCGTTTCGCAACCCGCAACGCCGCGGTGCAGACCACCACGCGCGAGTTGTCGGCCAAGGGCGTGTCCGTGCGCTGCCTGGAGCCGCCGCTCAAGGGCACGCTCATCGCCATGAAGCTCTACCTGCCCGGGCGCCGCGACGGCCTCGCCGCGCAGGGGCTGGTCCGCGAGGTCACTCCGGGCAGCGACGCTGGCTTCTGGGCGGACTTCCACCAGCTGGGCATGCCGGAGCAGGCGGAGATCGTCGAGCTGCTGGCCCGCCGCGAGCGCGCCGCCGCCGCGAAGCCCATCGGCGCCATCGCGGTGCAGCCCATCTCGGAGGACGATGCGCGGCGCGCTTTCCCGCGCATCCCGGCGCGCTTCGCGGTGCGCTTCGCCACCGTGCAGGACTTCGTCCTGGAGTACGCGGCCAACATCAGCGCGGGCGGCGTCTTCGTCCACTCGCCCAACCCGCCGCCTCTGAAGAGCATCGTCCGGGTGGAGATGCAGCTGCCCGGCGGAGGCCCGGCCGTCCCGGCCCGCGGCGTCGTCGTGCACCGCGTGACCAAGGAAGAAGCCGAAGCGCGCGGCACCATGCCGGGCATGGGCGTTCAGTTCATGGACGCGGACGACGAGTTCCGCAGCCGCATCGACGCCGCCATCGAAAAGATCCTCGGCACCTGAAGCGGGCCGGCCAGGGCTTGTTGCCTGGCTCAGCTGAAACCGCTCCGGGGGGTATACCCTCGTCCTCAGCTCATTTGTGACAGCCGTAAACGCCGTTAACCGTTGTCACAAACGACGTGGACGCGAGGGTGTCCGGGGGGCGGCGGTTCGTCGGTCAGTTGGCCGATAGAGGGCATGTCAGCGCCCTGGTAGCGTTCGGATCATGAAACTCTTCACGAGATATCGGATCCTCAATGCGGCGCGGGCGATGGTGGCGGAGGTCGGTGTGGAGCGCGTCACCATGAGAGGGATCGCGGCCATGGCCAACATCACGGCGGCGGCTATCTATCGGCACTTTCGCAACAACCGAATCTCTTCAAGATGATGGCGGCGCCTTGCACCAATGACGACGAAGCCGTCGAGCGCCTCGAACACGAGGTGACGGAGTGCATGACCGCGCGGGTCTTGCCTCGCGACAACCCGGAGAAAGTGGCGGTCGCGATCTGGTCGCTCGTGCGCGGCTTCCTCGCGAGACGGCCGGACAGCGAGGCCCGCCAGCGCTACCGCGCCGTCATTGGCTTGATGTTGCCGCGCTTCGCCGCGGAGCCGCTCGCGCAAGCAGCTTGAAGCTCTCGCGTTAGAAGGCGACGCTGGCGCCGGGGACTCCGACGTCGACAACTTCCGCGCGGCCGGCCACTCCCTGCGCCGCCGCGTAGGTCATCATCGCGCTCGCCGCGCCTCGCGCCGACTCTGACGTGCAGAGGGCGCAGACGGTGGTGCCGGCGCCCGAGAGCGCCGCTCCGAGGGCGCCGCCTTCACGGGCCGCCGCCAGAAGTCCGGGCAGCCACGGCAGCAGGCCCGCGCGGGCCGGCTGGTGCAGGCGATCTTCCATCGCTTCGCGCAAGAGCTCGATCTGGCCCGTGGCGAGCGCGGCCACGATCATCGCGGTGTGCGAGAGGTTGAAGACGGCGTCTTCCATGGGCACCTCCTTGGGCAGCACGGCGCGCGCCGCGGAGGTGGCCAGCTCCTGATCGGGAATGTAGAGCGCGGCTTTCAAAGACCGCTTGATGGGAATGGCGCAGGACATGACCCGGCCTTCCGCGTCGCGCAGCGAGACCTGGGCGCCGCCGCGCAGGCTGGGGACGACGTTGTCGGGGTGGCCCTCCATGTCGACCGCGGTGCGCAAGACGGCCTCGTAGCCGATCTCGCCGTCGAGCAGCTGGTACGCCACCAACGCCCCGGCCAGCGCCGCAGCCGCCGAGCTACCCAGGCCGCGCTTCAAAGGAATGGAGCTGTGCACGGAGAGCTCGGCGGCCAGCTCGTGCGGATCGCGCCCCGACTCGACCGCCGTCCGCTGCGCCGCCTGGATGATGCGGTTGGTGCTGTCCATCGGCAGCCTGCCGGCGCCTTCGCCCGAGAGCTTGGTGATGCGCAGCCGGTCGCCGCCGGGGCTGACCCGCACCATGAGGTCTGGCCCCGACAGCGCGAGACCGAGCGAGTCGAAGCCGGGTCCCAGGTTCGAGGTGGAGCAGGGGACCATCACGGTGAACGAATTCATGAAAGCGCTTCCTCCAGCGCGGCCAGATCGTCGGGAACGCTCGCCGCCAGCGGCTTCGCGGCCCCGATGGCCGTCTGCGGATCCTTTAACCCATGTCCGGTGAGGACCGCGACGATTGTCTGGCCAGAAAATGATTCAGTTCGGGCCAATTTCAATAGACCTGCGACCGGGGCAGCGCTGGCCGGCTCGCAAAACACCCCCGCCTCGCGGGAGAGCCGCGAATAGGCCGCCACGATCTCCTCGTCGGTCACGGCGGCAAAGAGACCGCCTGACTCCTTCTGCGCCGCGACGGCCGTGGCCCACGATGCCGGATTGCCGATGCGGATGGCGGTCGCGAGCGTCTCCGGATGCTCGATGGGCGCGCCGCTGACGAAGGGCGCCGCCCCGGCCGCCTGGATGCCGAGCATGCGCGGCGCGACGCCCATCTCGCGAAAGCCCCGCCACCAGGCGCTGATGTTGCCGGCGTTGCCCACCGGCAGCGCCAGGACGTGCGGGGCGCGGCCCAGCTCCTCCAAGACCTCGAACGCCGCGGTCTTCTGGCCCTCGATGCGGTGCGGGTTGACGCTGTTGACGAGCGCGATCTGCGTGCGCTCCGCGATCTCTCGCACCCGCTTCAGGGCCGTGTCGAAGTTTCCCTGCAATACGACAATGCGCGCGCCGTGCGCCACCGCCTGCGCCAGCTTGCCAAGCGCCACCTTGCCGTCCGGAACCACCACGTTGCAGGCGATTCCGGCCGCCGCGCAGTAGGCCGCCGCGCTGGCCGAGGTGTTGCCGGTCGAGGCGCAGACCGCCGCCCGGGCGCCCCCTTCGATGGCCTTGGCGATGGCCACCACCATGCCCCGGTCCTTGAACGAGCCGGTCGGGTTCTGCCCCTCGAACTTGAGCCACAACGCCGCGCAGCCGATGTCCTTCGCCAGCGAAGGCGCGCAGACCAGGGGCGTGTCTCCCTCGCCCAGCGTCAGGGCAGGCGTTCGCTGCGTCACGGGCAGATGCGCCGCCCACCGTGCCAGAACCCCGCGTCTCATGCCGTGCAGTCTACCAATCTTCCGCCGGGCATCTTGCGCAATCGACGCGGCTGTCCGTAGAAGAGGCTACGAATGTCCGGCGAGCTTTTGACCCTGACCCACAAGCTGGGG
>DATBAA010000838.1:0-1606 GCA_036271755.1 Myxococcales bacterium
ACTCCAGGCGCGCGCCCTGCTCGAAAGGCGAGCCGTCGCCTTGCGGGTCAATCGCCACCGCGTCCGAAGCGACTTCGCAAGCGGCAAAGTGAAACAGCTCGGCGCACATTCCCGGCGTGGGAAACAGCGGCGGCCCGAGGAGCTGGACCTTTGCGGCGGCGACCTGCAGGCCGGCTTCTTCCAACGCTTCGGCAGCGGCGCGCTCGGGCAGATTGTCGCCCGGCTCGAGGATGCCCGCGACCAGCTCGGTGAAGAGCAATGGGCGCGGCTCGGCGCGGCCAAATTGCAATGGCACGCGCAGGCCCGAACGCAGCAGCACTTCGACCCCGGAAGATGCTTTGCGCCAGAGGCAGAGCACGACGGCGTCCAGGCCCATGGGGCGCTCGACGAAGTCCCAGGTGCCTTCGCGGGTGCTGCTGCCGTCCGACAGCATCAGCTTCATGCGCAGCCGCCGGATGACCAGGTGTCCGCCCTGCCCCGCCCGCTCGTCCGAGAGCAGCTGAATTCCTTTGAGCTCCAACGATTTCTCCTAAGCCTGCTTCTTGCGCGAGAGGAGCAGCATCAGACCCAAGAGGCCGATGCCGGCGACGGTGAGGATGCCGTCGAACGCCACCGACCCGCGGACCCCGAAGCGGTTGCTGGCGCGGCCGTCCAGCCAGGTGCAGTAGAGGATGGCCTGGTTGGAGATGGCGGTGAAGAGCGTGTACTTCGTGGTCACCGCCGCGCCGTGCGAGACCATCTCCAGCACCAGGCCCGCGAAGGCCGCGTAGCTGATGCCGTTGGCGAAGGCGTAGCTCAGCGAACCCCAGGTGTAGGTCGTGGCAGTCATCGGAGCCAAGGCCATGGCGAAGGCGCACACCGCGGTGATTCCGCCCGAGACCGCGTAGGCGACGCGCCGGTTGATTCGATCGGCCAGGTATCCACCCAGGATGGAGCCGAGCGCGCCGATGACTCCGCCGCCGACGCCGCTCACCAGCTCGACGGTCTGCGAGGGCGCGTTGTAGGCGGGCGCCATTCCCGAGAAGAGATTGGTGAGCGCGCCGCAGCCCACCGGCGAGGCGACGATGATGAGGCCGGTGATGCCTTCGCGGGTGCGGATGGTGCTCCAGAGATCGCGGCCGATGTTGCGGAGCCGCACCCGGATCGCGGCCACTACGCTTCCCGCCTGCAACCTGTCCCGCGGCTCGACCAGCGTCAGCGCGGGCAGCGTGCTCAAGATGACGACGCCGGCCGTGAACGCGCCGGCAGCGGTGGCCGAGTAGTGCTCGCCCAGCCAGATGGCGGCAGCGCCGAGAATGCCGGTGCCGCCGACGTTGCCGGCCATGTACCAGCCTCCGGCGCGGCCCTTGTCCTCGTCGCGGCAGCAGGTGGCCATCAGCGCGTCGAGCGCGGCAGAGGAGGTGGCGGCGGCGGCCTGCGAGGCGGTGAGCAGGACCGTGAGCAGCGCGACGTGCTTTCCCGGGTCGTGGACCATGGCGGCCGAGGCGAGCAGCGCCGCGGTGGCCAGCGAACAGAGCAGGTACCAGAGCTTGCGGTGCGGCCCCAGGTCGATGAGCGGGACCCAGAAGATCTTGTAAGCGTGCGGCGCGAAGGCAATGGCGGAGAT
>DATBAA010000839.1:0-6497 GCA_036271755.1 Myxococcales bacterium
ACACGACCGACCTCTATTCGAAGGCCGGCAACATGCTGGACATGCACTGGGGCTTCCTCACCGGCGCGACGGTGGTCCGCAAGGACACCTGGGAGAAGATCCCGGCCGACCTGCGGCCCAAGCTCTTGAAGATCGCCGCCGGCTACGAGGCCAAGGTGCGCGCCGACGTGCGCAAGCAGAACGAAGACGCCATCGAGCAGATGAAGAAGCGCGGCCTGACCATCAACTCGCCCGGAGACATCGCCGACTGGCAGAAGGCCGCCATGGCCGCGGACGCCGTCGTCAAGGCCCGCGTCGGCGGCAGCTTCTACGACGAGGTGAAGAAGTACCGCGACGAGTACCGCGCGCAGCACAAGCGGTAGCTACCAGCGGGCCGAGTGATCTTCGGCCACGCCGCAGACGCCCGAGACGGCGGCTCCGAGGATGCTTCCCTCGAAGCTGCCGAACGGCTGGATGTAGCGCGAGAGGATCACCTTCAGGTCGGTGGTCTTCGCGCGCAGGCCTTCCGGCTTGAACACCAGATCCACCGCGTCGCCGCGAATGCGCCAGGGCGACAGCGGCACCTGCGGGTCGAACTCGAAGCGCACTTTGCCGGTGGGCCGCGGCTCACCGTCGATCCACGCCACGTTCTCGCCCGCGCCCTGCAGGAAGCCGTCGCTGAAGTTGAAGGCGACGCCGGGACCGGCCGCGAAGGCCCAGCGCCAGTTGGTCTCGCGGGCGAAGAAGCCGTGCGTGTAGTCGAGGCCCGCCGGGCAGTCGTGCAAATCGAAGCTGACGTTGCCGGTGGTCACCCGGCCCGTGGCTTTCAGCATCACGTTCTTCTGCGTGAAGTCGAAGCGGCCGCGGCCTTCGATGGGAGCCACGGCGCTGACCGGCGGTGGAGCGTCGGCGGCGTCCAGCGTCAGATCGACTTCACAATGCGCCCACGTCGCCTTGGCCAGCCAACGGTCGCCATTTCTTTCGATGGCGGCCTTGATGCCCGGCCCGCGCAGCGCGGCCTCGCCCGGACGCTCGCCCACCGTGGCGAAGAGCGGCGGCAAGATGGGGCTGTCGTCGATGAGCAGCCGGCGCGCGCCGCGATCGAACACCGTGCAGATGCCCGTCGACAGATAGCCGACGTCCAAAATGGCCAGCGCGAGCATGATCTCTTCGTGCGCGACGAAGAGGTACTGCCACTTCTTCTCGATCAGCCGCCGCTCCAGACCGCGAAAGTCGTAGGGCGCGGTGAGCAGGGCGAAGCTCGGGTCCGCGATGGAGCCCGCGAAGAGCCCCTCGTGCGGCACGCCTCCTTCGACCAGGTGCGTAGGCGCGACGGGCAGTTCTGGAAGCTCCGCGGCTGCTGCTTCGGACATTGCCCGAGCATGCGCATTGGTAGCGCTTTCGATCAACCTGCCGTTGCTGGAAGCCGTTGAGCGCGCTACACGCGGCGGCATGCGGATCCTGGTGAGCAACGATGACGGGGTGGAAGCGCCCGGCTTGAAGGCGCTGGCGGAGGCGCTCTTGCCGCTGGGTGAGGTGGTGGTCTGCGCGCCCGATCGCGAGCAGAGCGCCACCAGCCGCAGCATCTCGCTTGGCCGGCCGCTGCGAATCTCCAAGCGAGACCCATGGGGAAAAATCGAACGCTGGGCGGTGGACGGAACGCCCACGGACGCGGTCTACGTCGGCATCCACCACGTCTTGAAAGGCCGGCCGCCCGACCTGGTCGCGAGCGGCATCAACCACGGCCCAAACCTGGCCAACGACATCCACTACTCGGGGACGGTGGCCGCCGCCATGGAGGGCTGCGTGGGCGGCTTTCCCAGCTTTGCCATCAGCCTGATTCGTTCGTCCGATTATCGACACGCAGCGCGCTTCGCCGCGAAGCTGGCCGCGCAGATCGGCCAGCACGGCCTGCCGCCGGGGACGCTCTTGAACGTGAACGTCCCGCGCGGAGAGCCGCAAGGAGCGCGCATCACGAAGATGGGCCGGCGCGATTACGCGGCCGCGGTGATCGAGAAATTGGACCCGCGTGGCCGCGCGTACTACTGGATTGGGGGAGACGAGCAGGCGCACGAACATCTGGCCGGCAGCGATTGCGACGCGGTGTTCGACGACAAGCTCATCTCGGTCACGCCGCTGCATCTCGATCTCACGCGGCATGAGCTTCTGGAGGAGCTGTCGAGGTGGGATCTGACTTAGGCAAATACGTGCTGGTCGCCGCGCTCTGTGCGGCTGCTTGCTCGCATTCGCACGTGAAGCCAGATCCCGAGCCAGCTTTCCGGCCCCTCAGCAGCGAGACCCTGGCGCGCATCGAAGCAGCGCCGCCGCCGCCCGCGCCTGTCGAACCCTTGGCGATCCCGGCGAAGAAAAAGAGCCCTGCGACAATTGCACGCGCCGGCAAGAAGCCGCTCGATCCGGCCGCGCGCGGCGAACCGCTGGCCTGGCCGACGTTGGGCGTGCTCATCTCCGGCTTCGGCGAGCGCGAGCGCGACAAGCACGAGGGCATCGACCTGGCCTCGCCCGAGGGCACGCCCGTCCGCGCGGCGGAGCAGGGCACGGTGCTCTTTGCCGGCCAGCAGAAGGGCTACGGCAATCTGGTGCTGGTCGCGCACGCGGGCGACCTGGTCACCGTCTACGCGCACAACGCCGAGAATCTGGTGAAGAAGGGCGCCCGCGTGGCTCGCGGCCAGCCCATCGCAAAAGTCGGACACACTGGGAATGCGACCGGCCCGCACTTGCATTTCGAGGTGCGAGTGGGCGCCCGGCCGCGCGATCCGCTGGGATTTTTGCGTTAGCAGACCTTTTCCTTGCACCCCGTTTCACTCGTTGCTACATCGTGCCTCGGGCTAGTTTGGTGCCTTCGGCGCCGCGGCCCTCGGCCGCCGGTCCCATCCCCCCCATGGGACCGGCGGCTGTTTTTTTGTCCGCGTTTGTGCAGGATGCGGCGCCATGTCCCTCGACCGCGCCCGCTCGCTGATCCGCGACGTTCCCGACTTCCCCCAGCCCGGAATCCTCTTCAAGGACATCACACCCATCCTGGGCGACCCGGAGGCTTTTCAAGCCGTGCTCGACGGCCTGGAAGAGAAGCTCAAGGGCCGCGGCTTCAATCGCATCATCGCCATCGAGTCGCGCGGCTTCATCTTCGGCGCGGCCCTGGCCGATCGTCTCAAGCTGGCCTTCTCGCCGGTGCGCAAATTGGGAAAGCTTCCCTACAAGACGCAGAAGATCGAGTACGCGCTGGAGTACGGCACCGGCGTCCTGGAAGCCCACATCGACGCGGTGAAGCCCGGCGAGAAAGTAGCCGTGGTGGACGATCTGCTCGCCACCGGCGGCACCGCCTGGGGCGCGGGCGAATTGGTGCGACAACAGGCCGGCACGGTGGGCGCCTATGTGTTCGTCATCGAGCTCGCTTTCTTGAAAGGCCGCTCGAGATTGAATGCGCCAGTCGAGGCCCTCATCTCGTATTGACGATGGGCGCGGCTGGTCGTTAGGGTCCCGCGCCTCATCGCGGAGGCAGCATGCAACGTCCACCGGCTGGCAACTTGATGGACTTCAAGTCCGGCTGGGGCCTTCGCCTGCTCGGCTTTCTGCTCTTCGGCGGCATCGCTTTCGCCGCGCTCTTCTTCGGCTTCGACGAGGCGTCCGAGTTTCCCGTCGAGGCGGCGTGGCTCATCCTCGCCATCTGCGTGGTCTCCCTGGCGGCGCTCTTCGTCCAGCAGCAGTACGCGTGGGTCTCTCTGCGCTCCGACGGCCTGGAGCAGCTCGGCCTGCGCGGCCGCTCGTGGACCATCCAGTGGCACCAGGTCGGCAGCGTCGCCTTCGACCCCACGCAGGGCGCGTTTCCCATCGGCTCGGCCATCCGCATCTACGATCGCCAGGGCGCGCTCTTCGTGGTGCGCAAGAGCATCGGCAACGTTCGCGAGCTCGGGCGACGCGTGCTGGACGCGCACACGCGTCTGGCGCTGGGCGAGCTCTTCCTGCTGCTCGAGCACGGCGACGACATCCGCTTCGGCGACTCGCTGATGATCAACCGCGACCTCATGCGCGCGCCCGACCCGCAGACGAACCACCTGGTGGACTACGCGCTGCGCGACTTCCGCGGGGCGATGGTGAAGTCGCACGCGCTGGTGATCACGCTGGCCGGGAAGCCGGTGCCGCTGCGGATCAAGCTGAAGGAGCTTCCCAACTCGCACTTGCTGCAGCCCATCCTGACGAAGGCCCGCGCGCTGGGGCCCAAGGTGGAGATGTCGTTGCCGGTCGATCACGACCAGCTCGAAAAGACGGACATGGGATGAAGTTCGACGAGCTCACTCCCTTCCAGCAGGAGATGCTCGGAGACGCGGTCGAGCGCCAGCACGTCGCCTGGCTGCGCATCGCGGTGGCCACGCCCATCGTCTTCGGCATCTCCGCCCTGGCGATCTGGTTCTTCGTCTTCCACCTGGACGCGCCGTTCGGCTCGAGCATGGCCGGGGCCGTCGTGCTGCTGCTGGGCATCATCTGGTTGGCGATGCTTGCCCGCACCGTCACTGACAAGAGCGTGCAGGATGCCATCGGCTCCTTCGGCTTGACGGCCGCGCAGCGCAACGAAGTGCTGGCCTCGATGAAGACATCCGGGCAATACGCGCAGGCGCGCACGCGCGCTGGCAAGGCCGTCCGGGCAGAGCTGGACAAGGGCATGGAGCAGGGCGTGAAGCGCGCCACCAGGAGATGGTGACCGTCTTGACCCAGGCCGTTCCTCACGCTAGGTGGAACGCGTTGCTCCCGTAGCTCAGGTGGATAGAGCGCGAATTTCCTAAATTCGAGGCCGCAGGTTCGAGTCCTGCCGGGGGCGCCTTCTCAGGTTCTCGCCAGCTCCGCGTCTGCGTGAATGCGCATGGGGAGGCGGATTGCCGAGGCGAGGACGAGGAACTGGAAGATGATCAACGTCAGGAACGGGATGAAGAACGCGTGAGAGGTTTGCGTTGATTGCGCGCCTTCCGAGAAAGAGACGACGACGGCGAGGCCGGTGGTCATCAGCGGGCCGCCCAGTCTCTGCACGATATTGACCGCGGTCGTAGCCAGGCTGAGCTTTTCTTTTGGGACCGAAGCATATGCGGCCGCAATAGAAGGAATGCCGGTGGCGCCCTGGCCCATACCGCGCAGAAACAAGCCGATCATCGCCAGCGGTATCGAGAGCTCGCCGCGAGCCATCCAGAGAAACGGCAAGGTTCCCAGGAAATTGATGAGCACGCCGGTAGCGGCGACGGGACGGCAGCCAAATCGATCGGTGATGTTTCCCATCAAAGGGTAGACGCAGAGCATGCCGACGCCCATCGCCGACAAGAGCCAGCCGGCCCGGGCCGGTTCCAGCCCCGCGCCCGAGATGAGATAGTAGGGAACCAGGAACTGCCCCGCGTAGATGATTCCATTGGAGAGAAACTGCGTGATGGTCGCGGTGGCAAAGATGGGAATCTTGAACAGCCCTATGTCGATGAGCGCGTTTTCCTGCTTTCGCTTCGCAAGCCAGACGAAGGCCAGGAGCAAGATCACACCAGCCAGGAGAATGGCCAATCCTTCGCGGTGCGAAATCCGTTCGAATCCGTAGAGCAGGCAGGAGACTCCAGGTGACAGCAGCAGGAAGCCAGGCAGATCGAATGGGCGCTTTTGAATCATTCCGTCGTCGTGGGGAATGATGATGAGCGCCAGAATGACCGCCACGACCCCGACCGGCAGATTGACGTAGAAGAGCCACGGCCAGCCCGCGTATTTGAGAATCGCGCCGGCCAGCAGCGGGCCGAAGAGCGGCGCGAGCAGGACGGGCGCCGCGGCATAACCGACCACCCGAGCCATCTGCTTCCCCGCGATCCGGGCGAGCATCAATTGAGCGAGCGGGGCCAACAAGCCACCAGAGATGCCTTGCACGACGCGCGCGGCGATCAATTGCGGCATGGTCGTGGCCATTCCGCACAAGAACGAGGCGATGGTGAAAGCGGAGAAGCAAGCGACGTAGAGCTTCTTCGCGCCGAGCCGATCGACGAGCCAGCTATTGAGCGGCAACATCAGCGCGAGCGCCAACAGATAGGCGCTGATGACCCATTGGATGGAAGCCGTCGACGAATGCAGATCTGACTTGATGCTCGAGAGCGAGACGTTGACGATGGTCGAATCCATCTGCGTCATGAACGGCGCGAGGATCACGACCCCGATGATTTTCCAAGCTCCTGGCGAAAGCTTTTCAGTCGAAGCTGGACTCAATCAACGGCCCTGTTCATCGACGAACGCGTCGACGGAGGTGACCGTCGCCTGCCGTGGAAAGATCTTCTCCGTCAGCACCCGGTGGACCTCGGCATCGGCGTCGAAGCAGGCGTCCGCGAGAACGACGGTGCGAAAGTCTTTGTCGAAGGCGGCCCTGACCGTGGAGAGGACGATGCCGCTGGTGGAGATTCCAAAGAGGACCAGGTGATCGATGCCGCGCGCGCGCAGGACGAGCTCGAGGTGATTCTCGGAGAAGGCGCCGACGCGCTGCTTGTGAATGACCA
>DATBAA010000840.1:0-3263 GCA_036271755.1 Myxococcales bacterium
GCTGGAGAGCTCGTACGACTACGACCCGAACGCCGACCTGGAAAAGATCAAGGCGCCGCTGGTCGCCGTCAACTCGGCGGACGATCTCATCAACCCGCCCGAGCTGGGAATTCTCGAGCAGGAGATCAAGCGCGTTCCGCACGGGAAGGCGGTGGTCATTCCCTTGAGCGACAAGACGCGTGGTCACGGAAGTCACACGATCGCGGCCCTTTGGAAGGACCAGTTGACCGCGCTGCTGGCGTCGACCGGGCGATGACGACCGTGCTGACGATTCCCGGGCTTTGGAACAGCGGGCCCGATCATTGGCAAACCGATTGGGAGCGAGAGCGCAAGGACACGCGGCGCGTCGAGCAGACCGAATGGGAGAAGCCTCGGAGGTCCGATTGGATCGCGGCCATCCGCGCTGCTCTCCGCGCGGCGCCGGGGCAAGTCGTGTTGGCCGCGCACAGCCTGGGCTGCTGCACGGTCGCGCATCTCGCCAAGGACGCGGCACCGGATGAGTTGGCGAAGATCAAAGGCGCGCTGCTGGTCGCGCCCAGCGATTTCGAGTCGCCCAAGTATCCGCCCGGCACGGAAGGCTTCGTGCCTTTGAAGCTCGAGCGGCTGCCGTTCCCGTCCATCGTGGTCTACAGCGAAGATGACGAGTGGGTCAGCGCCGAACGGGCGCAACAGTTTGCGGCAGCGTGGGGCGCGCGGGCCGTCAACGCCGGCGCGAAAGGCCATTTGAACAGCGCCTCGAAGCTCGGTTCCTGGCCCGAAGGTCAGTCGCTCCTGCGCGAGCTCGGCGCGGACTGATTACTTCGCGGTGGCGACGGCTTCGGCGGCGAGGCTCTTCCACTGCGCGACCTTGTCCGCGAAGCCTTTGGCGGCGAGGAAGTCGACGTCCAGGGCCATGGTCTCGTCGAGGAACGCGTCGGCCGCGTGCACCGCGGCCAGCGTGTCTCCCGGGCCTTCGGCGACCGCGCCCGGCCGGTGGTGGAACGCCACCGCTTCGACGATGGAGAAGGGCAGCCCCCAGAGCCCGAGCAAGTACGCGCCGGCCTCCGCGTGCGAGACGCCCAGCTGCTCGGTCTCGACCGCGTGCAGCTGCCGCCCGCTCTCGCGCGCCTCGCGCAGCGCGCGCGACAGCTCGGCGGGAATGCCCAGCGCGAAGACGATCTTGCCCACGTCCCGCAGCAGCGCCGCGGTAAAGGCTTCGTCGGCCAGGTTCGAATCGCCCAGGAACTTCTTCGCCAGCCGCGCGGCCAGAAAAGAGTTGTTCGCCACCTGCTCGAAGGAGAACCCCTCGACGGTGTGCCCGGGTGCCGCGGCAAAGACGCCGCTCACCAGCGCCAGGCCCTTGATCACCTCGACGCCCAGCAGCGTGATCGCCTTCTGCACCGAAGTCACCGGCTGCGAGAGGCCAAAGTAAGCAGAATTGACGAGCTGGAGGACCTTCGCGCTCATGGCCGGATCGCGCTGCACCAGGGCGGCCAGGTCGGCCATGGTCGTCTCCAGCCTGGCAGCGGCCTGGGTCAGCTCGGTGTAGATGCCCGGCGCCGACGGCAGCGAGCCCAGCTTGCCGGCGATGGCCCGCAGCGCGTCGCTCGAGAGCAGCGCGGTGAGGCCCAGCGTGCGGTCGATGATCTTGCGCAGCGCCGCGGCGTTGCACGGCTTGGCGAGATACTGCTGCGCGACGGGCACAGAGCGGATGACCGCCTCGCGCGTGGCCTGGCCGGAGAGGATCATCCGCGCCGCGGCCGGGTGATCTTCCTTCACGTGCGCCAGGAGCTCTGCGCCGTCCATGCCGGGCATGCGCATGTCGGAGATGACCAGATCGAAGGGCGCCTTGCGCAGCTCCTCCAGCGCCTGGGCGCCGTCCAGGACGAAGACCATCTCCCAGCGGTCGCGCTCCTTGCGCAGGAGGCTCTCCAGGGCATCGAGCACCGACTCTTCATCATCGACGAATAGGATCCGCCGCTTCATCCAAGCTGGTTCGGCACGGCCTGGAGAAACCTTAAGGGGTCAGCGCGGCCCGGTCGCGGCCGCCCGATTTGGCCGCGTACACCCCGGCGTCGGCGCGCGCCACCCAGGAGGCCGAAGACTCACCGGCTTTCAGCTCGGCGATGCCGATGGAGGCGGAGATGCGGATCTCGCTCTCCAAAGGATGCACCACCAGAGACCGCAGCGCCTCCAGGAACCTGCGCGCCAGCGGCTCTGCCTCGCCGCTGCGCACGTCGCGGAGGATGACGGCGAACTCGTCGCCGCCGTAGCGGGCCACGCAGTCGCTGCGGCGGGGAAAGGTGCGCGACAAGGTGTTGGAGATGCTCTTCAACGCCGCGTCGCCGGCCTGGTGGCCGAAGGTGTCGTTGACCGACTTGAAGTGGTCGACGTCGATGAGCAGCAGCGCCGAGACCATCTTGAACTGCGCGCCAAGCTCCACCGCCTTGGCCAGCTCGGCGTCGAAGCCGCGGCGATTGACCAGGCCGGTGAGCGGATCTTCTTCCGCCAGCTGCTCGGCCGCGGTCAGCTTCTCGCCGATGGCCAGGAGCCGCGAGGACATCTGCTGCTCCTGCTCGGCCAGCCGCGTGCGGTGCGCGTCCAGCACGGTGGAGACCGCGTCGGCCGCGCTGGTGGCCGCTTCGCGGAGCGCCTGCAAGTCATTGCCCTCGGCGGCGGCGCGCAGCCGGTCCAGCTGCAGGGCGACCGTGGAGTCCAGCTCGCGCTCTTCTTCGATGGCCTCGCGGACCTTCGTCACCAGCGCCTGCAGCGTCGCGCGAAAGTCCGAGGCAGCGCCGCGGACCGCGGTGGCTTCGTCGCGCCGCAGCCGGGCGATGAACTGCTGCGCGCCGGGCCAGTCGCGCTCCTTCAGCTTGCCGCGCGCTTTCGAGCCGGGCGGCGGCGAGCCGTTCAAGAGGTGCGCCGCCCAGGCCTCCAGCTCCGCGGCGATGATCTCTGCCTCGCGCAGCGGCAGCTCGATGGGATTGCGCGCCCACGTGCGCAAGAGTCCCGCCAGCAGATCGAGGCTGAGGTCGAGCTCGTCGTGGGCCACGAAGGTTCCCTCCGAAAGACTGCGGCTATCCGCGCAACTCGTCGCTCTGGTGCAGACGCTGCTCCTCCATCACCAATTCAGTCAACTGCGAAGCAATCACCAGGAACTCAGGCGCGGCCACATTGCGCGGCCGGGGTAATTCGATGTGGACGATGCGCTTTACCGTGCCGGGCCGATAGGTCATCACCACCACGCGGTCGGCCAGGTAGATCGATTCCTCGATAGAGTGAGT
>DATBAA010000841.1:0-7449 GCA_036271755.1 Myxococcales bacterium
CGGAAAGCCGAGCTTCTTCGCGTACCAGGTGGCGGTCAACGACTTGCAGGCGCAGAGCGAGGCGTCGAAGAAGTCGTGCGGGCCCGGACCTTTGTTCTCGCCGCCCTCCTCGGTGCTGAAGTCGGCGAGCAGCTCGTGGCCGCGCATCTCGAGGCGAATTGGAGTGCTTTTTTCGGGGGTCAGGCTGTGCGAGACGATCATGGTGCCTCCCAAGCGGCGCAGTAACACAGTCGCGGCCGCCGCAGGTGGCCTCGCGGCGAGGCTTTTGTTATTCGAGGTCTTGAAATGCTCCCCACTCCGGCCGAGCCCTCCGCTGAACCCGAGCTGGTGATGGTCGCGCCCACGCGCGACCTGGGCGGCTTCCACGTCCGCCGCGCGCTGCCGCAAGCCCGGCGGCGCATGGTCGGGTCGTTCGTCTTCTTCGACCAGATGGGCCCCGCGACCTTCGACGAGAACCAGGGGCTGGACGTGCGGCCGCATCCGCACATTGGCCTCGCGACGGTGACGTACCTCTTCGTCGGCGAGATCCTCCACCGCGACAGCCTGGGAAACGTGCAGCGCATCAAGCCCGGCGAGGTGAACTGGATGACCGCCGGACGCGGCATCGTCCACTCCGAGCGGACCGCGCCCGACGTTCGCGCCAAGGGCGGCCCGCTCTTCGGCATCCAGCTCTGGGTGGCGCTGCCCAGGTCGCACGAGGAGACCGACCCGTCCTTCTCGCACACCGAAGCCACCGAGCTGCCTCTGCTCGAGGACGCGGGCGTCTCGCTGCGCGTGGTCCTGGGCTCGCTCTTCGGCGCGCGCTCGCCGGTGCCGCTCCTCTCCGAGCTCTATTACGGCGCGGCGTCCCTGCAGAAAGACGCGCGGCTGCCGATGCCCGCCGCGGAGGAGCGCGCGCTCTATGTCGCCGAGGGGGCGGTGTCGGTGGCGGGGCAGCGTTACGAGGCAGGCTCGATGATCATCTTCCAGCCCGGTCAGCCCGCGTCGCTGCAGGCCGACGAGCAGTCTCGCGTGCTGCTCTTGGGAGGCGCGGTGAGCGACGGACCGCGCCACATGGACTGGAACTTCGTCTCGAGCTCGGTCGAGCGCCTGCAGCAGGCCAAGGCAGACTGGCGCGCCGGCAATTTCCCCAAGGTGCCGGGCGAGACCGAATTCATTCCGCTGCCTCCCGATCCGCTGCCCGTGCACTACCCGTAGTGGGTGCGACAGCCGCCTCCGGCTGCGATTAAAAAAACTGTAAGTAAGCTGATTACAAAGACCCAGTTTTACTCTCTGCAACTTTCTTGCGGAGAGCGGTTTCAATCCCCTACTGTTTTGAATTGTAAATGGGCTTTCGCGCAAAGATCTTTGCCGTTCTCGCGGCCATCGGTCTCTTTCCCGCGGCGATCCTCGGCTGGCTCTCGTTTTCGGTGAATCGCGCCGAGCTGGAGAAGTCGGTGGGCGCCTCGCAGAGCGCCGTTGCTGAAGAGGTCGCGCGCGGCAGCGAGCGCTTCGTGCTCCAGGCCATCGAGAGCTTGCGCCTCTCGGCCAGCATCCTCCCGCTGGGAGAGCTGTCGCCGAAGGAGGTCGCGAGCGTCCTGCGCATTCCCTACCGGCAGCTGGAGTTCGTCGACGCCGTGCAGCTGCTCTCGGCCAGCGGCGCGCCGCTCACGCCCGCCATCTTCGAGAGCGGCAACGGCCGGCCCGCGCCGCTGGTCGACGCCATGCTTCGCGGTGCCCCGCTCTCGAAGATGGGGAGCGACATGGCCATCGGCATTCCCTATGCCGGCGCGCCGGGGCCGGTGCGGTTGCCCATCGCGCTGCGGCTGGGCGAGGGCCACCTGCTCATCGCCGAGCTGTCGCTGGACAACCTGCACCAGCAGATGGTGCAGAACTCGCACAACGGCACGGTCGCGCTCTTGGCCACCCAGGCCGGCGGACTGCTCGCCGCCGGCGAGAAGATCGAGCTGGCCGACGGCGATCGCGCGCTGATCGGCGGCAGCAACGGCGGCGTCGCGCTGGTGAAGCGCAAGGACGGCACCGAGTGGCTGGCGTCGGCGGCGCCGGTGACCACGCTGAGCTGGACGGTGCTCATCTCGCAGCCGGCCAGCATCGCGCTGCGCCCGGCGGCGGTGGTGCGCGGCTACACGCTCTTCTGGCTTCTGGTGGCGGCCATCCTCGTGGTGGTGCTGGGCGCAATGCTCTCGCGGCGCGTCACCGAGCCCATCGAGCGGCTCAAGGTGAGCGTGCAGTCGCTCCTGGAGGGCCGCGCCGAGGAAGCCAAGGTCGAGAGCGACGACGAGATTGGCCAGTTCGCCAAGGCCTTCAACTCCATGGCCGGGCAGATCGTGAAGCGCGACGAGGAGATCCGCCGCTGGAACGTGGAGCTGCAAAACCGGGTCGACGAGCGCACCGCCGAATTGAAGGTGGCCCAGGATCAGATCCTGCGCACGCGCCGCCTGGCCGCGCTGGGTTCGATGGGCGCCGGCATCGCGCACGAGCTGAACAACCCGCTCACCTCCATCGGAGGCCTGGCGGCGATCCTCGCGCTCGATCTCCAAGGCTCGCCGCACGAGGCGACGCTGAAGACCATGCAGGGCGAGGTGAAGCGCGTCGCCAAGATCGTGGCCGACATGCGCAAGCTGACCGAGCAGGAGGGCGTGCAGGCCGGCCGCAAGTTCGCGGTGAGCGCGCCCGTGCAGGCCGCGCTCGACTCGTTCGACAAGGAGCTGCGGGCGAAGAACATCCGGGTCACGGCCGAGCTGTCGCGCTGCGAGGCGCAGGGCGACGCGGCCCAGATCCAGCAAGCGGTCGCGAACTTGGTGGAGAACGCCATCAACGCCATGCCGGAAGGCGGCGAGCTGAAGGTGTCGTTGGCCGACGTCGGCGGCGACGCGGTGAAGCTCACCGTCAGCGACACCGGCAAGGGCATTCCGGCGGCCATTCGCGAGCGCATCTTCGACCCCTTCTTCACCACCAAGAGCGAACCGGGCGGCGTGGGCATGGGACTGCCCATCTCGCACCGCATCGTCGAGGCGCACCACGGCAAGCTCATCCTGGAAAGTGCCGAAGGGAAGGGCGCCACCTTCACCATCGTCCTGCCCGCGGCGGCCGCGGCCGCGCATCTGCGCTGAGGGGAGCCCTTTAAGATGGACGAGAACCAGGACGAAGAGCAGATGACCGCGGCCAGCCTCTTGGGGCCGGGGCTCATCCACGAGATGCGGCACCCGCTGATGGGCATCAAGGCGGGCATGCAGCTCTTGTCGCAGCAGCTGGGCAAGACCGTCTCCGCGCTCGAGGATTGGCAGATGATGTCCGCCCAGGTGGCGCGGCTCGAGGAGCTCTTCCGCACCTATCAAGAGCTCTTCACGCCGCCCTTGCGGCTGTCGGACTTCGAGGTGGAGCCGGTGGTGCAGCGAGCCATCGATCTGCTGGCCTGGCGGCTGCGCCGGCTGGGGGCGCGCTTCGCCTGGCAGCGCGGCGTCTCGCAGCAGGGCTCGGGCTCGCCGCAGGCGGTGTTGCACGCGACGACGAACCTCTTGATGAACGCGCTCGACGCCATCGAGGAGGCCGGCGGCAGCGGCCGGGTGGCGGTGCGCATGCTGCAGATTCCGGGCGAGATCCGCATAAGCGACGAAGGCATCGGCATTCCGGCTTCGGTGGCCGGGCAGATCTTCCAGCCGCGCTTCACCACCAAGCCGCAGGGCAAGGGCACCGGGCTTGGCCTGCACATCGCGCGGCAGGCCATGCAGCGATCGGGCGGCGACGTCCGGCTGGTGGACCCCGGCGATTCGCTGCGGCTGCCCTGGGCGCGCACCGAGTTCGCCATCATGCTGGGGCGGGCAGGCTGATGGCGCAGAAGAGCAGAAGCCGGGCCGCGTTCGAGATCGCGGCGGTGGTGGCCATCGTGCTTGCGGGCGCGTGGTTCGTCTTCCGGCACACCCTCTACAAGCCGCCTCCGCCGCCGCCGCCGCCGGTGGTCGTGGAGCAGGCGCCCGCGCCGGTAGCTCCCGTCGCCGCGCCGGCGCCGCCGCCCGTCGAGGACGCCTTGGTGTCCGAGGTGAGCGGCGACGCGAAGCGCGTGGATTCGAGCGGCGGCGCCACCGCCCTGAGCGTCGGCGATCGCCTGCACGTCAGCGACTCCTTGCGCACCGGCAAGGGCGCCCGCATCGGCCTCGAGATCGGCGCCGGCAGCAAGCTGACCGTCGGCGAAGGAACGCAGCTGACCGTCCGCGAGATCACGAACCAGGTCCATCGCCTGAAGCTGACCAAGGGCCGCATCACCGCCGACTACGCCAAGGGCGGCGAGCGCTCGCTGCTCATCGAAAACGAGAGCGGCGACACGGTGGCGGTGACCAAGAACGCGCGCTTCAGCGTGTTGGCCAACGGCACCTCGCTCTCCGTCGCCACCGCCGAAGGCGCCGTCGACCTGACCGCGCAGCAGACGACCGTGACGGTGGGCGCCGGAAAGCAGGCCGTCGCGTTTGCCGGTGAAGCGCCCTCCGCCGCCGAGGCGATCCCGGCGGCCTTGCTCTTGAAGGTGGCCGATGCCTCGGCCTCGAAGCGGGTCGAAGGACTTTGCGCCGACGTCGACGGCAAGACCGCGCCCGGCACCGAGGTGCTCATCGACGGCGCGCCGCAGGCCATCGACCGCGAGGGACGCTTCCGCGTGAAGGTGCCGCGCGATCCCAAGGACAAGCGCTCGGTCCTGGTGGCGACGCGCGACGCCAGCGGCCTGCGGACGACCCGCGAGGTGCCCTGCGGAACCGACCCCGAGATCGACGACATGGCCATTCGCTGGAAGCGAAGGAAAGCGACGCCGTGATCCTCCTGCTGCTCGCCGTCACGCTCTCTTCGAAGCCGCAGTTCTTGCGGCCCGATACGGACGCGCGCGCGGTGGTGCGCATCCAGTGTGACAGCGAGCCTTTGCTCTCGGTCAACGCCGGCCGCTTCGAGAAGCTGCACCGGGTGGCGGACGACGCCTTCGAGGCCGACTACCTGCCGCCCGAGGAGCCCATTCCGCGCGTGGCCATCGCCACCGCCGTCGCCGCGGGCAAGTTTGGGTGGCTCGCGATTCCGCTCTGGGGCGCGGGCGACGCGCTGGTGAAGACGCGCAAGCACGCGCAGATCAGCGTGCAGATCGGCGACCAGACCTTCGGGCCCGCCGAGGCCGACGCCGAAGGCGACGCACTGGTGCCGGTGATCGTTCCGCCGGGCGTGAACGAGGCCTTCCACGGCAAGCGCGCCATCGACCTGCACGTGCCGAAGACGCAGACGCTGCAGCTCGCGCTGGGCGCGCAGCGGCTGCTGGCGGACCGCGCCCAGGTCGTGCAGCTCTTCGTCGCGGTGGTGACGCCCAAGGGCGAGCCGCGCCGCGATGCGCAGCTCTCGATCGGCGCCACCCGCGGCGAGGTGAGCGCGCCGCGCGAGACCGCGCCCGGTCTGTACGAAGCGAAGCTGACCATCCCCGCCGGGCTCATCGGCCAGGTGGTGGTGCGGGCCGCGCTGACCGACGCGCCCAAATTCGTCTCGCAGGCCTCGATCGCGCTCGAGCCGGGGCCCGCCAAGACGGTGTCGTTGATCGGCGAGGCGACTCGCGCCGTGGCTGGAGAGTCGCCGGTGTCGCTCACCGCCTCGGCGCGCGACGCGGCCGGCAACGCCTCGCCGGAGAAGCTCAAGTTCGAGGCCAGCTTCGGCACCGTGGCCGCCAACGCCGCGAGCGTGGGGCAGTGGCTGGTGACGGTGACGCTGCCGCCGGAGTTCAAGGGCAAGAAGTCGGTCGACATCGTCGTCCGCGGCGAGAAGGCGCGCGACGCCAAGACGCTGCCGCTGCTCCCGGCAGCGCCCAGCAAGGTGACCTTCTCGGACTCGCCGCGCACCGTCCGCGCCGACGGCCACAGCGCCATCCGCGTGCCGCTGCAAGTCAGCGACGACTTCGGCAACCCCGCGCAGGCGACGCCCAGGATCTCGGCCAACCAGGGCACTGCGGCGCTGGAGTCCAACGGCGGCGCGCTCTACGCCAGCTACGTCCCGCCGCTCCTGCACGAGCCTTCGCAAGCGATGCTGGCGGCGAAGCTCGGCGGCTCGACCGCCAATGCGGAGCTGCTGCTCATGCCGCAACTGCGGCCGGCGGCGTTCAGCCCGAAGATCGGCTTTCTCTCCAACTTCGACGGCTTCTCGGCTCCTTTCGTAGGCATCGAAGCCGCGCTGCGCAGCGAACGCTTCGGCCCGCAGCTCGGTCTCGCCTTGGAGGTCGATGCCACCCGGCGCTCGCAGGACGCGACCCTGGACGAGACGGGGCAAGTCAGCACGCAGGTCAGCATCCTGCTGTTCCATCTCTCGGCTCAGTATCGCCACGAGTGGGACGCGCGGACGACCCTGTGGCTCGCGGCCGGTCCGTCGCTGGCGGGATACCTGGTCGACGTCTCCGGCAGCAAGACGGGTTCGCTGAGCAACTCGGCGTTCTCGCCCGGCGCGCACGCGGCCGTGGGCGTCGAGCGGCGGATGGGTTTCGCGGTGCCGTTCTTGGAGCTGCGGGCCACCTGGATCACGCGGCCCGAACTGCCGACGGTCAGCGGACCGCTGCGCATTCTTTCTCTTGGTGTGGGGGCACGCTTTGAAGCTCTCTAGGATCATCCTCATCGCGCTCCTGGCCGCAGCCTGCGGGAGCAGCTCGGACCTCGAGGTCAATAGCGTAGAGCCCGTGGGTACCTATGCCACCGGGCCGTTCCCCATCACCGTCCACGGCAGCAACTTCGTGCCGCAGCTGATGGCGAAGCAGAACGGCGGCGGCGGCGTCGGCATCGCCGACGGCGGCGTGGACTCGCAGTTCCAGGTCTGGCTGGACGACGCCGCGGCGACGCAGGTGTCGTGGACCGATCAGGGCACCTTGACGGCCGGCATTCCGCCGATGGTGCCGCCGGGCGGCGTCAAGTCGTACGATCTCAAGGTGGTGGGCCCCTACGGCTCGGGCGTGAAGCAGAAGGCGTTCAAGATCTCCACGCAGCAGCCGGCGTCGCTGGCTGCGTCGGCGGTCTCCTCCAACGGGCGCACGCAGGTGACCACCACGGAGACGTTCGACGTTGCGTTGACCATCCAGAACACCGGGCAGTCGGCGGCGAATAAAGTGATCCCGACGATCGCGCCGTTGGGCGTTGCCGCCTCGGATACGCCCAAGGATGAGACGGCCAACGACGTCCCCACGACTGGGGATGGCCTGGGCAGCATCAACGGTGGAAGCTCGCGGGTGGTGACCTGGCACTTCAGCAACCTGCAGCCCGGCACGTATCCGCTGGTGCTGAGCGCCAATGGCTCAGACGACGTCGATGCGCACACCGTCGGCGGCGCCGCCAACATCAGCCTCAGGGTGGTCTTGCCTGGAGAGCTGACGACCGCGGTCCTGCCGGTGTCGCAGACGCAGATCTCCACCGGCCAGCAGCTCGGGTTCGACGTCGATGTCACCAACCCGGG
>DATBAA010000842.1:0-15309 GCA_036271755.1 Myxococcales bacterium
GACCAGAAGCTCGCCGGCCTGCGCGAGGAGCTGATTGGCCCGGCCACCAAGGCGGACCTGGTCTCCATTCGAGACGAGCTCTTGGGGCCGCGGCTGCACGAGATCGTCACCCAGCTCATCCAGGACGCGCTGGGCAAGCAGACGCAAGACCAGGCCGCGGCGCTGCGCGATCAGCTGGTGGGGCCGCCGCTGCGGCTGGCCACCGACGCGCTCATCCAGCAGGCCAGCAAGACCTTTGCCTTCGAGTGGTCGCACACCATCCAGCCGGTGCTCGAAGAGTCCGCGCTGCACGCCCGCAACGTCGCGCTGGCCATCACCGGCGGCGTGCTGGCGGTGACCTTGGCGGCCCTGGGCTACGCGCACTATCTGCGCAGCAAATACAAGAACATCGCGGCGCTCCTGGCGGCCAAGATCGAAACGGGGGCGCCGGATATCAAAAAGCAGATTGAAACGGAGGCCATCAGCAAGGGCCTGGAGCGCGAGCTGCACCAGCTTCTGTATGATGCGGGCATCAACAAGACGTTGGTCAAAGAGACTTAGGAGACGAGCCCATGCCCGCCGAAGCAACGCATCACAATTGGAAGTCGATGCCGAAGGAAGAGCTGAGCCCGCAGATCGGCCGGAAGATGATCGTCGGTGAGCGGATGATGATCGCGCAGATCTTCCTCAAGAAGGGCAGCATCGTGCCCAAGCACAGTCACGAGAACGAGCAGATCACGTACATCTTGGAGGGCGCGCTGCGCTTCCACCTGGGCGCGGACGGGGCGCAGGAAGTGATCGTGCGCGCGGGCGAGGTGCTGACCATTCCCTCGAACCTGCCGCACACCGCCGAGGCGCTCGAGGACACGCTGGACGTGGACATCTTCGATCCGCCGCGGCAGGACTGGCTGAACGGCACCGACGCCTACCTGCGCGGCGCCGGTAAGTAGCCGGTGGACCTGGGCATCGCCGGAAAGGTGGCGCTGGTGACCGGCGCCAGCTCGGGCATTGGCAAGGCCGTGGCGCTCTCGCTTGTGCGCGAAGGCGCGCGGGTGGCGGTCGCCGCGCGCCGCACCGAGCTTCTGGCGGAGGTGGCCGGCGCCCGCGGATATGCGGCCGATCTCACCGACGAGGCTTCCATCGACTGGCTGCTGGCGCAGGTGCGTGCAGACCTGGGCGAGGTGGAGATCCTGGTCGTCAACGGCGGTGGCCCCAAGCCCGGCACCTTCTCCCAGCTGGCGGTGGCTGACTGGGACGCGGCGTATTCGCTGATCCTGCGCAGCGCCTTGAAGCTGGCGCAGGGCGTCCTGCCGGGCATGCGCGCCGGCCGCTGGGGCCGCATCGTCGCGCTCGAATCGGTGTCGGTGAAACAGCCGATCTTGAATCTGGCTTTGTCGAACGCGCTCCGCGTCGCGGTGGTGGGCGCCTTCAAGTCGCTCGCTTCCGAGGTGGCCGCGGAGGGAATCACCGTCAATGTCATCGCAACGGGCTTGGTGGAGACCGACCGCTTCCGCAAAATCTACGACACCCCGGAAAAGCTCGCAGCCGCCCTCGCGGCCATTCCGGCAAAGCGCGCCGCCACCGCCGAGGAGTTCGCTCCGTTGGTGACCTTCCTCTGCAGCGACCCGGCCCGGTACGTCACCGGCCAGACCCTCTCCATCGACGGCGGCCTCACCGCCGGCCTCTTCGGCTGATGGAAGCGCTGCACGGAGTGAAGGTCGTCGAGTTGGGAGGGCTGATCGCGGCGCCGTATGCCGGCGAGATCCTGGCGCAGTTCGGGGCCGAGGTGGTGAAGATCGAGAGCCCCGGCGGCGGAGACCCGCTGCGGACCTGGCGCAAGCTGCACAAAGGCACCTCTTATTGGTGGTATTCGCTCAATCGCAACAAGAAGTCAGTGACTTTGAACTTGAAGAAGCCGCGCGCGCGGGAGATTGCGCTGCAGCTCATTGCCAAGGCCGACATCGTCATCGAGAACTTTCGCCCCGGCTATCTGGAATCGATTGGCCTCGGCTGGGAGCAGCTGTCGGCGTTGAATCCGCGGCTCATCATGGTGCGCATCTCCGGATATGGGCAGACCGGGCCTTATAAAGACCGTCCTGGGTTTGCCGCGGTCGCGGAGGCGGTGGGCGGTTTGCGCTACGTTTCCGGATTTCCCGATCGCCCGCCGGTGCGCGTCGGCGTCAGCATGGGTGACAGCCTCGCCTCTTTATATGGCGTGATTGGCGCGCTGCTGGCGCTGCACCATTTGAAGAGCAACGACGGCAAAGGCCAGTTCATCGACGTGGCTTTGTATGAGTCTGTCTTTGGAATGATGGAGAGCTTGATTCCCGAGTTCTCCGCGCTGGGCCACATCCGCGAGCGCACCGGCTCGGCGCTGCCGGGGATCGCGCCGTCCAACACCTATCCCTGCGCGGACGGCCGCTATGTGGTCATCGCGGGCAACAGCGACGGCATCTTCGTCCGCCTCATGCGCGCCATCGGCCGCGAGGATCTGGCAAGTGACTTGCGCTTTGCCAGCAATGAGGGCCGTGCCGAACAGGTCGATCTGCTCGACGACGCCATCGCCGCCTTCACCTCGACGCATCCCGCGGATGAAGTGCTGGCGCTGCTGACCCTGGCCGACGTGCCTTGCGGCAAGATCTACAGCGCCGCGGACATTCACAAAGACCCGCACTACAAGGCCCGCGAGATGATCGAGCCTTTGAAGCTGCCTGACGGGACGGCCGTGGACATGCCGGCGGCGGTTCCCAAGCTGAGCGAGACGCCCGGCAGCACGCGCTGGGTCGGGCCGGCGTTGGGCGAGCACACCGAAGAAGTTCTGGCGGGGCTGGGTATCGACGCGGCGGCAGTCGCCGAATTGCGCAAACAAGGAGTCCTTTAAATGGCCGAGCTAGCGTCCGATGGGGTGATCAGCGAGTCCTGGCGCGACGGTCTCTCGCGCAAGCATTGGACCATCCTCACCGCCAGCTTCCTGGGCTGGGTCTTCGACGGCTACGAGTCCTACGCGCTCTTCATCGCCATGCCGTTCATCCTCAAGACCATGCTCAACCCGGCGATGCTGGCGCAGCACGCGGCGCCCATCTGGGCGGGCATCGCCATCGCCGCGACGCTCCTGGGTTGGGGCATTGGCGGCATCTGCGGCGGCATCCTGGCCGACTACATCGGCCGCAAGCGGATGATGCTCTGGTCCGTCTTTCTCTATGCCGTCCTCACCGGCCTGACCGCGCTCTCGACGGGCTTCTGGATGCTCGCCGGCCTGCGCTTCTTGACGGGCCTGGCGATGGGCAGCGAATGGAGCACCGGCGTCGCTCTCCTGGCCGAGACCTGGCCCAACAAAGCGCGTCCCAAGGGTGCGGGCTTTCTCCAGTCTGGCTTCGGCGTCGGAACCTTTCTCGCCGCGGTCACCTGGCTGATCTTGAGCGCCTGGAATCCGCTGGGGCCCGCCACCTGGCGCTTGATGTTCGTGGTCGGCTCGCTGCCGGCGCTCTTCTGCCTTTATATCCGGCGCGCGGTCGACGAGTCGGAGAAGTGGATCGCGGCCATCAAAGCGGCCAACTGGTCGGCGACGGGCGACAAGAGCCTGACCGTCACCAAGCGTCCCTTCAGCTTGAGCGAGGTCTTTCGCGAGCCAGAGAGCCGCCGCCGCGCGCTGTTGGCCTTCACCATGTCGGTGGCGACGACGGTGGGCTGGTGGGCCATCTCGAGCTGGCTGCCGGCTCACGTGGGCAAGGTGGCCAAGGACAACGCCTGGCCCAACGCGGCGGAGTGGGGCACGCGCGCCGCGCTCATCTATACGGCCGGCGCGGTGCTGGCTTACTTGATGTCGGGCTTTTTGGCCGACGCGCTGGGACGCCGCAAGTATCTCTTCTTCACCTTCTTGGGCTGCTTCCTCATGACGCCCATTACCTATCTCTGGACACACTCGTTGCCGGCTTTGATCACCGCCTGCTTCATCAACGGCTTCTTCACTTTGGGTTGCGCTTATTCGTGGATGGCCATCTATCCCGTCGAGCTCTTCGGCTCGACCGTGCGCGCCACCGCGGCTTCGTTCATCTTCAACGCCGCGCGGTTGATCGCCTGGGTCTTTCCCTTGATTGCCGGGGTGATGATTGGGCAGTTCGGGGGCATCCCCAAAGCCGCCATGACGTTGGGCTGTATCTACTTGCTGGGCCTCGTCGTCCCCTGGTTCGTCCCAGAGACCCGCGGCAAAGCGCTCCCGGCGTGAGCCTGATCCGCGTGCGGATCTCGTAGCTCATGTTGCGGCCTCAGGTGCTTTCCGGACCATCTTGTGCGGTCTCGCACTCTGCCGGGTTGACGCGCGGCGCTTGGCGTTGCTCGGTGATTCTGCTTTCCGCGGGAAGAGTCCTGCTGGAGCGCGGCGTGTTGCGTCGTTGGTGAGCTCTGCGACGTCAGCGGGGTGCGTTGCGCGGGGCGGAAGCCCTGCGCAAAAGCGGAGCCGAAGGCGGAGCGCCCCAAAAAAAGCATGCGCTCTGTCTTCGGGAGCGCTTGACGAACATGCGTGCACGTGACGTTGCGGGTGATGAACGACGTCCCAAATTTGCGATCGTCGCGCAGGTTCGCGGTCATTCGTCGTTCGTTCGCGGCGGCCAAGGGTTTGCACGGCTTGCGCCTGGTCGAGCTCACGGTGATGGGCAATCACCTGCACCTCATGGATTGGTTCAGCTCGGAGAACCCGGAGCTGCGGGAGTTGCTCGAGGCGCCGATGACCTGGCTGCTGAGCTTCGGATGGAGGCGCGCTCGCGCAATGAAAAGGCCTGCCGCCCCGGAGGACGGCAGGCCTGAGAGTTCAACAACTAAAACGTAACCGCTAACTCGCTGCCGAGAGCGCGGTTAGAAGCGCTGCGAGATGCGGCCGTAGAAGTAGCGGCCCAGGTAGTCGTAGGTGCCCGGGTCGGAGCTCGCGAGGTTGGCGCTGTAGATGAACGGCGGGTTTTTGTCGAGCACGTTGCTCATGCCCACGAAGAAGCTCGTCTTGCCCACCGAGGTGTTCAAGGCATAGCCGGCGTGGAGGTCGAACGTCACGTACGAGCCGACGTCGCGCGAGAGCGGGTTGATGGTGCCGTCCGACTGGTTGCAGAGGCCGCCCACCGCGGTGGTGGGGTCGCCCTGGTTTGCGCACTCCTTGAAGCTGCCGACGTAGCGGCCGAAGATGCCGGCCGTGAAGCCGTAGAGGCCCCAATCGAGACCGGCGGTCGCCTTGAAGGAAGGGAGCGCGCCCAGATCGTAGTAGCCCACGCCGTGGACGACCTGCGTGCCGGTCGCGAGGTTGAGGGTGTTGTCGTAGAACGACAGGTAGCTGCCGTCGAAGCCGAAGGCGAAGCGGCCGGCCGGAGTCGGCAGCGCGTAGCGGACCGCGAAGTCGACGCCGCCGGTGCGCTTGCCGCCGATGTTCTGGTTGACGTCGTTGACCACCTGGATGAAGCCGTTGGTGCCGCGGGTGACGAGCGCGCAGTAGGAGTCGTTGCCGCCGACGAAGCAGCCGTTGAGGATGTTGGCGGTGCCGATGGTGCCGATGGCGTCGTCGATCTTGATGTTGAAGTAGTCGACGGTGACGGAGAGGCCGCGGACCATGTGCGGCTCGATCACGACGCCCATGCTGAAGGTGCGCGCCGTCTCGGCCTTGAGGTTCGGGTTACCGCCGTTGGAGGTCAACTCCTGCAAGCCGTTGTCGCCCGAGCCGTTGGCGCCGGTGACGCCGAACTTCTGGCACTGCGCGATGACCTTGGCCTTGGTCGCCGCGTTGGTGATGTTGCTGTAGTTGCCGCAGGGGTCGGTGGCGGACGGGTCGTTCTGGGTGGCGCCCAGGTAGAGCTCGGAGATGTTCGGCGCGCGGAACGCGGTCGAGTAGGTGCCGCGCAGGGTCACGTCGCGGATGGGCGAGTAGCGGGCGCCCAGCTTGTACGAGGTGTTGCCGCCGAAGGTGCTGTAGTTCACGTAGCGCAACGCCGCGCTGGCCTCGAGCTGCTCCACGCCGGGCATGTTGGACATGATGGGAATCGAGAGCTCTCCGTACGCTTCGTTGGCGGTGTAGTAGCCGTTGGTGGACTTGAAGTTGAAGTCCGCCGAGTCACCCGAGGCGACGATGGGGTCCGCGTCCTGCGCGCCTGCCTGGCGGCGGAACTCGTAGCCGACGGCCAGCGACACCGCGCGGTCGGAGGCGAGCTGGAAGAGCTCGCCGCCGGCGTTGAGGTCGACCGAGTAGAGCGCGTCGAAGGAGCGCGAGGTTCCGCTGAAGCCCAGGCCGTCCTGCTGCGACTGCGGAATGCTGCCGGGGCCGCCGACGAGGTTGAGCGGCGTGCAGCCGGCGATGATGGTGGTGGGGTCGAACGTGGCTCCCGCGGCGGGAACCTTGCTGACGCAGACCGGCTGGCCGGTTGCGGGGTTGATGGTGCTGGGGCCGACCGCGTTCTGTACCAGCGAGTTGCGGAAGGAGCCGCCGGTGGTGAAGGTGCCCGAGGTCTTGCCGTAGCTCATCGAGGCGTCCCAGAACCAGCCCTGCAGCGGCCCGACTTCTTTCGGCAGCGTGCCGTTCAGGCCGGTGACCACGCGGAAGGTGCCCAGCTCTTCCGAGTAGGTGCGGTCTCCGAATTCCACCAGGCGGCGGCCCATCAGCGTGGTGAGGTCCTCGCCGAACGGGTTGTAGATGCTGTCCTTGGAGACGAAGTTGTTGTTGAAGTCGGACGGGTTCAGCGGCATGGGCGCCGCGTTCTGGGTGGAGTTGCGCTGCACGTAGGAGACTTCGTAGTAGCCGCGCACGTTGGAGAACTTGACGTCGCCGGACGAGAACGCCTGGATGGTCGTCGAGGGGATGGTCAGGTAGTTCGACGCGGCGAAGTTGTAGAAGTCGTTGCCGGTGTTGTTGTTGGCCGGCGCCTTGGTGCCGAAGAGGCGCCAGCAGCTCTTCTGTCCGCTGGCATCGGTGCCGCACGTGGTGCTGGTCGGGTCGCGGATGAAGCGCGTGTTGGGGGTCCAGCCCGGCGTCGAGGTCAAGGCGATGCAGAGCGCGTTGCCGTTGCAGTTGTTGTTGGCGAGCTGCAGGGTGCCCTGCGGGGTGCGGCTGCTGCCGGACGCCACCTGTCCGCCGCCCGTGTAGTCGTAGTCGAGAGGCACCGCCGCCCAGTCGCGATCGCCCAGGAAGCTGGCCTTCTGCTGGAAGAAGCGCACCGAGAAGAGCGCGCTGGTGTTCTCGTCGCTGCGGCCGGTGGTGACGTGCGCGTCGAACGTCTGCGCGTCGGCGTGGCCCGAGGCGCCATACTCAGCGCCGACGTCCGTGCCGTTGTAGGTGCGGCGGGTGATGATGTTGACCACGCCCGCGATGGCGTCGGAGCCGTAGATGGCCGAGGCGCCGTCCTTCAGCACTTCGACGCGCTCGATGGCCTCGGTGGGGATGGTGTTCAAGTCCACCGCGGCCGAGGCGCCCAGGCCGCCCGGCACAACGCGGCGGCCGTTCACCAGCACCAGCGTGCGCTGGATGCCGAGGCTGCGCAGGTTGATGCGGGTGGTGCCGTCGGCGTTGTAGTTCACGCCGCCGGTGTTGAGCTGGAAGTTGGGCGCGTTGCCCTGCTCGGGCAGGGTCTGCAGGAAGTCGCCGATGGTGGACTTGCCGCTGGCCTCGAACTGCTCGCGGGTCACGACGGTCACCGGCGCGGGCGTGGTCAGGTCCTTGCGGCGGATGCGCGAACCGGTGACGATCAGCTCTTCCTGCGCTTCCTTGCGCGTGCCGCCAATGGCGGTCTCCGCGGGCGGCGCGTCGGAGGCGACCGGGCTCGCGGGCGGAGGCGTGGCGGTGGCGGCGGTGGTGTTCGCCGCGGGGTCCGCGGGAGGAGTGGTCGTCTGCGCGGTCGCGGCGAGCGCGAAGAACGCACTGCAGAGGACGGACATCTGCGCGAGGCGCTTCAGCGGCATGTGTGCAAGCCCCTTTTGTTAGGTTTCGTTACATCCGACTCACCTTTGTCCCATTGCAGCAAAGAAGTAAATGCCAGAGACATAAAGTCGACATCTTGGCAGAAAACATCTTTATTATTGAATGGTTGGAGTTACTCAGGTGATCACCTTGGTGCCCGGCCCGCCGAAAGTCGCAGCGGTTGCGTGCGCCGGTTGGAGTGCGCGACTGTCACCTGGTGTTGCGCGAGCCGTGGAGGTTGCTCTTTCCGCTTGGAGCGCTGCTGGCGTGGGCCGGCGCGCTTCCGTGGCTCCTTTTTTCGCTGGGTCTGCTGCCTGCGCAAGGCGTGTTGAACAAGGTGCTGGAGTACCGCGCGTTCCTGCATCCCGTGGCCGAGCTGGAAGGGTTCGTGGGCTGCTTCGCGCTGGGGCTGCTCTTCAGCTTCGTCAAGCCCTCCTGGCCGGAGTTGCTGCTGGCCGTGGCCGCTCCTCTCTGCGCGGCCGGGCTGGCGTTCGTTGGCCGCTGGGAAGAAGGCCAGGTGCTCTGGCTTCTGCTGCTGGGCGCGGTAGTGCTGCGCTTTCGCCAGAGCTTGTGGCTGCTGGCCGGGGTGCTCCTGGGCCTCGCGGGCTTCGCGCTCGCGAGCGTCTCGCAAGAGTGGTGGCTGCGCGAGCTGGGCCGAGATTTGGTGATGCAAGGGATGTTCAGCGCGCTGGCCGTGGGCGCGGCCCGGATCATCCGCGGCGATGGCGACGGCCGGAAGCTGCCGCACGCCTTGGGCATCGCGCTCTTCGCTGCCGGCTTCTGGATCGCCGCGCGCTACGGCAAGCCGCACCTGGGCTTCGCGCTGCGCGGGCTGGTGCTCATCGCCGTGACCTGGCCGCTGCGGGCCTCGTTCGAAGTGGGTCCGCGCAACCTGCACAAATCGTTCGCGCACCTGGCGCTTTGGTTGATGGCTGCCGGAACACTTTGGGTTGGAATCATCCCCGCGGTCCGCCGCGCCGGGCTGCACGTGATCTTCCTCGGCGCCTTCACCTGTCTGCTCTGCGCGGGCTTCACGCAGCTGGGCGTCTCACGCGGACGCCTCGCGGCGATGGCAGGGCTCTTCGCGCTCTCGATGTTCGGCCGCGTGATGGTGGAGCTGGACCCGCCCTCGTTCCACATCTGGATGGGCATCTCCGCCGCCGCGTTCCTCTGCGCGACTGCCCTCTGCGCTCAGCCTGCTTCGATGGTCTCGTGGACGAAGCGAAGCTTTTCGCGGACGGGCTCGGAGAGCACGAACGGGTAGAGGTCCTGCATGCCCATGGCGCGGTTCAGGCTGTTCATCGCCAGCGTCAGCGGCACCCAGCCGGCAATCAGGTCGTCGAAGTCGTCGAAGTCCAGCTTGTGCGCCCGCATCTCGGGCTGCTCCGCGCCGCCCAGCGGCCGCGGCCGCAGCGCCAGGCCGTAGCTACGCGCCGTCTCCAGCGTCTCGACCATGTGCAGGTAGTGCGCCCAGGTCTCGGCGAAGTCCTCGTAGGGGTGCATCGAGGCGTATTGGCTGACGAAGCGCTGCGGCCAGTCCGCCGGCGCGCCCTGCTTGTAGTGGCGATCCAGCGCCGCCTGGTAGTCCGCGCTCTCGTCTCCAAAGAGCCGGCGAAACGCCTCGACGCGCGGCGTGCCGTCGATGAGCCGCATCTCGAAATAGTGGCCGATCTCGTGGCGGAAGTGGCCCAGGACGGTGCGGTAGGCCTCGCCCATCTGCAGCCGCATCTTCTCGCGAAAGGGATCGTCCGCTTCGGCGATGTTGATGGTGACGAGGCCGTCGCTGTGGCCGGTGAAGACCTTCTCCGCGGCGGTGTCCTCCTTGAAGGCGAAGGCCAGCCCGCGCGGATCGTCAGCGCGTCTCACGAGCGGCAGGCCGAGGCCCATCAACGTATAAAAGAGGCGGCGCTTGGCGCGCTCGAGCTTGCGCCACTCTTCGCGCGCCTTGTCGTGGGACAGGTTGGGAATCACCTCGTCGAAGCTGCAGGCGAAGCAGTAGTCGCCTTGCGTCTCCGCCGGGATGGCCCAGTTGCAGGCAGCCTGTTCGGTGTAGTTGCGGCAGAAGCGGTAGCGCGCGCCATCGGCTGCCAGCGCGCGATCGTCCTCGAAGGCGCTCACCAACGCGCGGTCCGGCAGATAGGCGAGCGCACGGCCGCAGCCGTTGCAGGACACATTTTCGAAAAAGATGACGGACTTGCATGCGGTACAGGTAAAGAGCTTCACCCGCGGCAAGCTTTGCACGACGGGTCCCGGCGGCCACGAAATAGCATTCGCTTCGTTTCGTAATGTCGGGTTTCAGAAGGGGTACCGAATGGTTCTCTTGCTGGCGATGTTGGCGGCGGCTCCGGTTCCGCGCGGTCTTCTCCCCGACACGGCGGTTCCCAGCGCTTACCGGCTGGACCTCACGGTGGTGCCGTCCAAGGATCGTTTTTCGGGCCACACCGAGATCGACGTGGTCTTGAAGGCCGGCACCTCCAGGCTCTTTTTGCACGGACGCGAGCTCAAGGTCAGCTCGGCGCTGGCCAGGACGGCCAACGGCACCGTCAAAGCCACCTATACGCAGGTCGACGGCCTGGGCGTCGCCCGGCTGGACTTCGCCAAGGCCATTCCCAAAGGCCCGGTCACGCTGGTGTTCGACTACGACGCGCCCTTCGGCAACAGCGCGTCGGGCCTCTACCATGTGAAGGCCGGCGACAGCTGGTACGCCTGGACGCAGTTCGAATCCATCGACGCGCGCGCCGCGTTTCCCTGCTTCGATCAGCCCGGCTACAAGACGCCCTTCACGGTCTCGATCACCACCCAGCCCGGCGATCTCGCGGTCAGCAATGCTCCCGAGACCGGAACAGCCCCGGCGGGCGCTTTGCTGAAGCACCAGTTCGCCGCCACCAAACCATTGCCCACGTATCTGATGGCGTTCATGGCCGGCCCGTTCGCGATCGCCAGCGGCGTGGCCGCGCCGACGCCCGAGCGCAAAGAGCCCATGCCGGTGCGCATCGTCGCCACCCAGCCGAACAAGGAGATGATGGAGTACGCCATTCAAAACACCGGCCCCATCGTCGGACTGCTGGAGAAGTATTTTGGCCGGCCGTTTCCCTTTCCCAAGCTCGATCAGATCGCGACGCCGGTCATGAGCGGCGCCATGGAGAACGCCGGCGCGGACATCTACGGCGAGCGGATCATCCTGCTGGACAAAGGCGCCTCTACCTCGCAGAAGCAGCGCTTCGGCATGGTGGTGGCGCACGAGCTTTCGCACCAATGGTTCGGCGATCTGGTCACGCCCATCTGGTGGGACGACATCTGGCTCAACGAGAGCTTCGCCAACTGGATGGGCTTTCGCATCGGCGACGAGTGGCAGCCAGATCTCAAAATTAGCGAAGGAGCCCTCGACGAAGCGTTCGACGCGATGAATGTGGATGCGTTGAAAGCGGGCCGGCCCATTCACCAGCCTATCGAGAAGAGCGGCGAGATCGACGGCGCCTTCGACGCGGTGACGTACGGCAAAGGCGGCCAGGTGTTGGCCATGATCGCCTCTTATCTGGGCGACGAGAAGTTCCGCGACGGCGTGCGGCTGCACTTGAGCCGCCACCCGTACGGCAATGCCAGCACCGACCAGTTCTTCGCCGCGCTCGCGGACGCGGCGCACGACCCGCGCGTGCTCACCGCGCTGCGCAGCTTCGTCGATCAGCAAGGCGTGCCGGTGGTGCATCTCGAGCGCGTCGCGGGCGGACTGTCGGTCAGCCAGAAGCGCTACGCCATGCTTGGCACCACCGTCGCGGCCGCCACCTGGTCCATTCCGCTCTGCGTTCGCGTCGGCGCCACCCGGCAATGCTCGTTGCTCGATAAAGTGAGTGACCTCATTCCAGTCACCGGCACGGGCGCCATCATGCCCAACGCAGGCGGCACGGGTTACTACCGCTTCTCGCTGCCGGAGCAGGAGTGGCTGGCGTTGATTGAAGAGTCGGCGAAGCTTCCGGCGGGCGAGGCGCTGGCGTTGACCGACAGCTTGTGGGCCGCGTTCCGCGCCGGCGAGGTGTCGCCGTCGCTGCTGGTGGCCGCGGCAAAGAAGATGGCCGCGAACCCTTCGGCGCTGGCGGCGGTCGACGGCGGCGCGCGCTTTGCCGGCCTGCGCGCGTCGGGAATGATTCCCGAAACCTCGTTGCCCGCTTATCGCGACATGATGCGCTCGATCTATTCGCCTGTATTGGCGGCGCTTGGTTCCGACCCCAAGGCGAATGCCTACAAGGCAGACTCGCCGGAGAAGCAGAAGCTGCGCTCGGACGTCGTCGAGCTTCTGGCGGTCGAGGCGCAGGACAAGGACCTTCGCGCGAAGCTGGCTGCCGCTGCCAAGGCTTATGCGGCCGGCGACAAGAGCGCGCTCGATCAATCGCTGCTCGCGCCCGGCTTCCGGTCGTTGGTGGCGGAGCCCCAGGCCGCGCAGGAGCTCTTCGAAAAAGCCGCGGTGAGTGAAGATGCGCTCTTCCGCGGCTCGGCCATCGGCGCGCTGGGCACCAGCGGAGACCCCGCCACGGCGAAGTGGCTGCTGGCACATCAGACCGACAAGCGGCTGCGCTTCACCGATCAGCTGAGCCTGCTGCACGGAATGTCCAACGAGCCGTCCACGCGCGATCAGGCGTTCGATTGGATCAAGACCGGCTACGATCAAATCGTCAAAGGCCATACCCATATCGCGTCGGACCTGCCCAACCTGCCGGGTCTGTTCTGCTCGGAAGGCAAGGCCGCGGAGATCGAGTCGGTGCTGCGGCCCAAGGTGAACAAGTATCAGCTGGGCTCGCTGACGCTGGATCGCGCGGTGGAGCGGGTCAACGACTGCGGCGTCTTGATGAAAGCCAAGGGCGCCGAAGTGGTCAAGGCTTTGAACGACGCCCCGCGCCCAGGGTAATGGCCAGCGCGGCCGCGGCGACGATCAGGCCGGGCGTGAAACCAACCGGCCAGAAATGAAACTCGACCTGGTGCCGGCCGGCCGGAACGACCGCGGCCTCGATGGCGCCGTCGAGCGCCACCACCGGCGCGGGCTTGCCGTCCACCTCGGCGCGCCAACCCGGGTCATAGTGCTCGCCCACTTCCAAGACCGACTCACTCACCGCATTGATATTGACGAGTATCTTCTCCGGTGACGGCCGCAGGATGGTGGCGGTGCCGGGAGATTCTGCCTTGCCGTTCACGTTGGCCACGGCCGCCGCGTCTCGGGGCAGGAACATGCCCACGCGCGTCGCGTTCACTTCTTGCAGCTGCTCGCCGATGGTCGCCATGTCCGGCTCGATCATGACCTGATCGAGCAGAATGGCGCGGGGCGTGGGCTGCAGCAGTTGAATCCACATGCCGTAGTTGGCCGGGACGAACCCAAGCTCCTTCGCCTCCTGCGGCGAGAGCGCGCCCGGCATGACGACGAAGAAGGCCACCGTGAGCAGATCGAACGCCTGGTGCGCGGAGTCGCTCATCATCAGCGCGCCGTAGTTGGCGTCGTCGTTGCTGAAGTAGGCGTTGACGCCTTCGATGTGAAAGAGCGACTCGAAGTGCGGCCGCAGCGTCAGGCGCGTGATCTCCAGCGCACCGAGCTTGGCGGGCGTGTCGGGCAGATCGATCTCACGGTCGGGCCGGACATAGACGCGCCAGTTGCCTGGGCTTGGGCCTGCGTCGGCGATGAGCTGCATGGCGAACGGCGGCGGCTCGTGGAACAGATTCACCGGGAGCGTGGCCAGGAGCTGCGAGTTGGCGATGAGCAGCGCGGCCCCGCAGATGCCGGCGGCGAGAACCCGCCCGGGAAAGCGCGGCCAGCGGGGCGCGACGAAGGCGATGACGGCCAGCAGCGCCAGCGCGGCGGCTTCGTGCCTCAGCGCGGGGTGAACCGTGTTGGTGAACGCGACGGCGGTCTTCAAGTCGCCGTACTTTCCCTGCGTGGTGAGCCACTGGTGCGGAGTCAGCCGGGAGGCGACGGCCAGCATCGCTGCGCAGAGCGCCGCCACGGGCGCGAAGAAGCGTTTGTTGAAGGCCACGTCCAGGCCGAGCGCGGCGGCGACCGCGAAGAGCAGCGAGGCAAACGCGACCTGCTTCTCCGCATAGCGAAAGAGTGAGTAGCCGGGAACGGCGGCGCGCAAGATCGGCTGCAGGCCCAGGTTCTCGCCCGTCGCGGCCAGGGCGAGGATGACCGCGCCCAGGACGAAGAACCGCCCGCGCCTGCCGGCGAAGACGCCGAAGCAGGCGAGGAGCATCGCGCACGAGCCCAGGTAGATGCCCAGCGTGAAGGGAAGGCTGTCGAAATACTCTTCGAAGGTGCTGACCTGGTGCTGCTCCTTCGTCATCGTTCCCCAGCCGTCGGGCAGGTTGTTGAAGCCCTCCTGCAGGAAGAACGCGGGCAGCCGCCGCGGGTTGAGCGAGAAGTGGGTCTGCTCGTAGTGGGTCAGACCCGCCGCGCGGTCGCCGTGGCTGAGCCGCTCGGCGGCAGGGAGCGCGACCGGCGCGGCCAGGGCGGCGGCGAGCGCGCCCCAGGCGGCAATCAGGCCGATGGCTCGCACGAGGTTTTGCTTGCGAGAGATGGCGCGCGCGACTGCGAAGGCCGAGCCGATGACGCCGCACATCAGCATCGACTGCGGCTCGCCGCCGTACGCGCAGAGCGCCAGCATCGCGGCGGCCGCGATGAGCTTGCCCTTGGTCGGCTTGTCGAGCAGCGCGATGAACCGCTCCAGCGCCAGCGGCACCCCGGCCGGCCCGACGACATAGATGAGGTTCGCCGCCGCTTGCGAGACCAGATAGCCCGAGGCACCGAAGATGAGCCCGCCCGCGGTGGCCGCGGCCTGCGACGCGCCCAGCCTGCGCGCCAGGAAGTAAGTCCCCACGCCCGCGAGCAGCAGCGGCAGCAGGTGATTGAGCTTGAAGGCCAGGTCGAACGGCAGCGCGTAGAGCAGGGTCCAAGGGTGGAAGATGGCCGGCGACATCTGCCCGAGCAGCGAGGTGCCGCTCTCGGTCCACGGATCCCAGAACGGCAGCTCGCCCGCCAGGAACCGCTCGGCGACGTACTTCTTGACCGGATAGTAGAGGCGGCCAGTGTCCCGGTAGAAGAGCTGCACTTCCGGGTTGAGCACCGGGATAGCGATCACCAGGAAGGCGGCCAGGCCGGCGAGAGCGGGCCAGAGCCGCCGCAAGTTCAACGAACGCACCCCAGCGTTATCGCCCGCCCGCGAGCGCCTAGGCAACTCACTTGGTAGCACGGTCCCAGGGCGCATTGTTAAGAATGCGAAACATGCCGGCCGCCACAAAAACTCAATCAATTGAATGACTCACGGCGCTTGGTTTCAAACCATTTGACTTGATTCATGCTGCCGCGCTAGCTGGCCATCGATTCGGGGGGATCGCCCATGTGCCTTCGCGCCATGACGGCAGCAGCCGTC
>DATBAA010000843.1:0-4705 GCA_036271755.1 Myxococcales bacterium
GTTCCCGCGCGGCCGGAAGGTGCGGCTGGTCGACCCGGACTCGCGCGTTCTGGCGGTCGCGGAGAGCGACGGCGTCGGAACGCTGAAGCTGCTGCGCGTGCTCGTCGCCGGTTCGCACGACCTGGTTGGCCGCGAAGAAGAGTAATCAGGCGAGGCTCTGAGCGCGGGCGGCGAAGACCGGAAGCTCCGCGTCCAGCGCTCGCAGCTCAAACGCAGTGACCTCGAGCAGCTGCGTGCTCTCGACCAGCTCGCGATCGGCGTTGGGCTGGTGCGGATCCCTCAGCTTGAGGGCGCGCAGCGCCGAGACCAGCCGGATGGCGCCGAGATCGATGATCTCCGCCGTCTCGACCAGGCCGTCGTGATGGTGCGCAATCATGCGGACGAGGAAGGCGGGCAGCCCCCAGCCGCGGGCTGCGTCTTCGCCGATGGTGCAGTGAAGCTGTTCGATCACCCTCGGCACGGAGCCCGGCCGGGGGGAGATGGTGCGCTCCGCCGCGAGCGCCGCCACCGACCGCAGCGCGATCGTCTTGCCGATGTCGTGCAGCAACCCGCCCAGGTAGGCGCGCCCCGAATTGACAGCCGGTTTGCGCATCGCGAGCCAGGAGGCCGCTATGGCGGCGATGAGCGCGTCTTCGAAGAGGCGCCTGAAGTGTGTGTCGAACGAGGCAAATTGCGCCCGCAGCCGGGGATTGAAAAGCGACCGCGCGGAGACGGCACCGGCAAGCCGGCCCACCTCGTCCAGTCCAAGCCTGGCGACGGCGTCGCGCACGGTCTCGATCTCGCTCACACCCTTGTGCAGCACGGAGTTGGCCACTCGGACGACATTCGCCGCCAGCGCCGGGTCCTGCGCCACCAGCGTCGCGAGCTTCTGGGCGTCCACTGTCGGCGCCGCCACCAGGTTCAGGATCTGCAGCGAGAGCGAGGGCATCGACTCTGGTCCGGGCCGATTCGCCTCGTAGTGCGCGAGCACCTGGTCGGCCAGGGCTGCGTCCTCCTCCGCCTGCCGCGGGCCGGGCGGGGGCTCCGCCGTCCGTTCCAGCTTGCAGATGCGCGCGAGCTCGGCGAAGTCCGGCGAAGGATGGCTGGATGCCTGCGGCTTCACCTCCGCGCGTAGCGGTGGCGGCGGACTCGGCTTGGGTCTCCCGAGCAGTCTTCGCAGGATCTGGTGCATGGCACCTTTCGCCTGCACATCGGCACGCGCGCGAGAAAGCTTGAGGAGCTACAGCTTTCGATGTCCCTCCATTGGTGTTCGAGCATCCCGCCACCGCGGACGACACATGGCGCTGGGGTTTGCGGGCGACCGGTCGCGGCGAAGGCCCCGTGACCCGGATGCAGTCTCGTTCCGTGCAGTGGACTGGGCTAACCTCAAGCCTATCCAGATTGAGTTGGATCCGGTCTTGATCGAGGGCGCGAGCGGCGTACGGGCAGCGCGGTTGAAGAGCAATGGACGAAATGCCAGTGGCCGTTAGACGATGAACCCTCCGGACGAGAACGAGCGAAGCGTACGAGTAGCGCGCGCTCTGGCCAGAAATCGAAGCTACAGCACGATCCTCACGGACTGCGGCTGGACGTGGCAAGCGTCCTTGGTGACGACGATGCCATCGACGACTTTTTCGCTGCTGCCTGATTTGGCGTCGATGCGGTACGTTCCGGCTCTCTCTCCCGCGCCCACGAAGGTGCAGTTGGCGCCGCCGTCCGGACTGCCGGTCGGGAGCGTCTTCAGCGTCTCCTGGTAGCTGCCGTCGGTGATGCTGACCGTGGCGTCGCAGAGCGGCGCGCTCGACGAAGCGCTGACCACCTGGACGTCCAACCCCCAGGCAAAGAGCGCGGTGCAGGCGCCGGAGCTGCCGGAAGAGTCGCCCGCGGTTCCGCCGCAGCCGGCCACCAGCGCGCAAACCAGGAGTGCTCGTCTCATGTTGCGACCATACCAGCCAGGTGCATACTCCGGACATGAGCGCACTGCTGGAGCTGTTGCGGATTGAGCTGCCCATCGTGCAGGCGGCCATGGCTGGGGTCTCGACGCCGGCCATGGCGGCGGCGGTCTCGAACGCCGGGGCGTTGGGATCGCTCGGCGTGGGCGCGACGAACGCGAAGGGCGCGGGGGAGATGATCGCGAAGTTTCGCGAGCTGTCGAAGCGGTCGCTGCACGTGAATGTCTTCTGCCACGCCAAGGCCGTGGCGGACGCGAAGCGCGAGGCAGCGTGGATTGAGCGCTTCCGGCCGGCCTTCAAAGCCTTCAACGCCGAGCCGCCGAACGCGCTGACGGAGATCTACAGGAGCTTCGTCGAGGACGACGAGATGCTGGCCATGTTCGTGGCCACGAGGCCGCGGGTGGTCAGCTTCCACTTCGGGCTGCCGGCGACGCAGAAGATCGCGGTGCTCAAGCAGGCCGGCATCGTGCTCCTGGCTTCGGCGACGAACGTGCGCGAGGCCAAGGTGTGCGAGGCCGCGGGCGTCGACGGAGTCATCGCGCAGGGCTACGAGGCCGGCGGGCATCGCGGCGCCTTTGACGAGAACGCGGACGACGATCGCCTGGGCACCCTGGCGTTGACGCGGCTGCTGGTGCGCAATCTGAAGCTGCCGGTGCTCGCGGCAGGCGGCATCATGGACGGCGCGGGCATCGCGGCGGCGCTGAAGCTCGGCGCGAGCGCCGCCGTTCTTGGGACCGCATTCATCGGCTGCCCCGAGTCGTCGGCCGACGCGGGGTATCGCGCGGCGCTGCACACGGACGCCGCGCAGCACACCACCCTGGTTCGCGCGGTCTCGGGGCGGCCGGCTCGCTGCCTGGCCAATCGCTTCACGGCGCTCGAGGTCGACGACAAAGATATCCCGGCCTATCCCATTGCTTATGATTTGGGTAAAGCCTTGCATGCCGCCGGAAAGGCCAAAGGCGAGTTCGGCTACGGCGCGCAGTGGGCCGGGCAGGGCGCGCCACTCATCCGCACCATGCCGGCCGGCGAGCTGGTGAAAGTGCTCGCAGAAGAGCTCAGATCGAGTTTAGCTGCGTCATGACGCTGGCCGGCACCTGCAGCGAGCCGGCGGCCAGGTTCTCGCGCAGGTGCGCCACCGACTTGGTGCCGGGAATCAAGAGGATGTTCGGCGAGCGGTGCAAGAGCCACGCGAGCGCCAGCTGCATGGGCGTCACCTTCAGCGAAGCCGCTGCGCTCTCCAGGGTCGACGACTGCAGCGGCGTGAAGCCGCCCAGGGGAAAGAACGGAACGTACGCAATGCCGTCGCGAGCCAATTCGTCGACGAGCGCGTCGTCGTGGCGGTGGGCGAGATTGTATTGATTCTGCACGCAGACGATCTTGGCCATACGCCGCGCTTCAGCGACCTGCTTCGACGTTACGTTGCTGAGCCCGATGTGGCGGACGAGACCCTTGCGCTGCAGCTCCACCAGCGCGCTGAGCGGCCTCTCGAGCGAAGTGTCCTCCGGGCCGTGCCGGCCGCCCAGCCGCAGGTTCACCACGTCCATCGAGTCCACGCCCAGGTTCTGCAAGTTCTCGTGCACCGCGGACGCCAGCTCGTCGGCCGACTGCGCCGGATTCCACGATTTGTCGGCCCCGCGCTTGAAGCCGATCTTGGTGACGAGGGTGACGCCTTTGTACGGGTGCAGCGCGCGCTTGATGATCTGGTTGGTGACGTGCGGTCCGTAAAAGTCCGAGGTGTCGATGTGGTTCACGCCCAGTGAAACCGCCTCGCGCAGCACGGCGATGGCGCCGTCGACGTCTGGGGGCGGCCCCCACACTCCGGGACCCGCGAGCTGCATGGCGCCGTAACCCAGGCGATCGACCGAAACGCTCGTCCCCGGAAAGGTAAAGTTCATGATGCCTGGGATGTGCGGCCGGGAGACCCGATTCGCAAGGCTCAGCGAAGCAGATCTTCGTAGAAAGCGCCGAACTCTCCGTCCGGGTCGCAAAGATGAATCTCCAGCACCGAGAGATCGGGCGCCGGCACGAGGTCCGCTCCGGCGAGCGAGCCCTTGTAATAGGCGTGATGCGGGAAGTCGGCCACGCGGTGTCCGTCCCAGTCCATGTTCAGCGTCCAGCCCATGCGCCGCGCTTCCTCCTGCGCGAATTGGTACAGCTCGGGTCCGGGCAAGCGGCGCTCGAGCCAGACGTCGCGGACCGTCTTCCAGAGCGTGCGCGCCGCGTCCGCGCAGGCCTGCATCTTGGAGGGGCCGCCGCCGATGACGAAGGTGTCGCCCGCGTCTCCTTCGTAGCCGTCCATCACCGTGCCGATGTCGAGGAAGAAGATGTCGTTTTCGCGCAGCCGCGTGTCAGGCAGCGACGCCTTGCCGTAGATCAGGCAGGTGTTCGGGCCGAAGCGGACGTAGGGCTTGTGCCAGTTCTTCTTGAAGCCAAGCTCGAAGAGCCGGCGCGCGGTCAGCTCCAGCGCTTCTTCCTCGAGCATGCCGGGGCGGAACGCGCGCGCGATTCCGTGCATGGCCGCGATGGTCTTCGCCTGCACTTCGCGAAGCTTCGCGGCGTCGAAGCCGTCGGCTGCTCTCTCTCGAAGATCCATGCGCCGATTCTAGGTGGGCTCTTCCTGCGCGTCGAGGATACCCAGCTGCTCCGCTTCGCGGATGCGCTCGTCCAGGTCGGTGCGGAGCCCCTGATCGGAGAGATCGAGCGGATGCGAATGATTCCAATCGTGGTCCGCAACCTTGTGCAGGTGCTCGACCACGTTGTCCTCGCGCACCTCG
>DATBAA010000844.1:0-5555 GCA_036271755.1 Myxococcales bacterium
GGGCGGCCGCGCCGCTGCTCAAGCGGCTGCAAGATCTGGGCGGCGTGCGCAAGATGTTCCTCACCCACCGCGACGACGTCGCCGACCACGCGGCGTTCCGCGAGCGCTTCGGCTGCGAGCGGATCATCCACCGGGACGACGATCTGACGGTCGGTGCGGAAGTGCTGCTTGATGATGACCCGCGCGAGCTGGGCAAAGGCCTGCTGGCCATTCCCGTGCCCGGCCACACCCGCGGCAGCTGCGTCCTGCTCGTCGACGACCGCTGGCTCTTCACCGGCGACCATCTCTGGGGAGACGACGGCTCTTTGGAGATGGGCCGGAACGTCTGCTGGTACTCGTGGCCCGAGCAGAAGAAGTCGCTGCGCAAGCTCCTGGACTACCGCTTCGAGCACGTCCTGCCCGGCCACGGCCGCAGCCTCGAGCTGAATGCGGCCGCCATGCATACCCAGGTCCAAGCTTTGATCTCGCGAATCGGGTAAAATCCGCGCCCAGAGTGGGCTGGAAATTCCACAACTTCTCCTTCAAGGCCAAACACGCCGACGGCAGCGTCGCGACTGCGGCCACCGTGCCGCTGGCCAAACCGCACCCGGCCGCGCCGTCCTTCAGCGAGCTCAAGTGGGACGCGCCTTCGGCCGACCACGGCGGCCAGCTGGGCATGAGCGCGAAGGCGCCGGGCTTCGACGGCAAGCCGGTGCGGTTCATCGTCGAGCACCACGATGGCGACGACTGGACTCACTACGCGACCGTCCCCGGCGAGGTGAAGGACGGCATCGCCCGCGGCACGCTGCTGGCGCACCATCCGTCGGCGCCGGCCAAGGGCGCGCCGGAAGAAGCGCTGGACGAGGCGGCGCTGCGCTTCACGCTCGAGCCAGGCCCGGCGGCCAAGCAACCCCAGGCCAAGGGAAAGCGGCTCGACGTCACGGTCGACCCGCCCGAGAAAGAGCCGGAGGAGATTCCGCTCGCCAAGGTCCACCAGGAGCTCGAGCATCCGTCGATCAAGAATCCCGGCAAGGACGACGGCCTGGCCGGCACCATCGACTCGACCAACTGCGATCAGCTGCTCAAGCGCGGCGACCTGATGATCAAGTTCCAGGGCGAGAAGGCGTCGGTGAGCGAGAAGGTGATCATGGGCGGCCAGAAGGCCGTGAAGGCGCTCTCGGGCATCTTCCATTCGGCGCTGAAGAAGGGAGACGCCACGGCCTTTCACGCGGTCATCTACCTGGGCGGCGGCAAGACGGCCGAGGCGCACGGCGGAGACTTGAGCACCGCGCACGTCGGGCTGCGCAGCCTGGACGATCACGGCGGCTTTCTCTTCCAGGTGTATCGCTGCAAGGATCAGGCGCTGGCGGAAGAAGCTTCGAAGGTCGCCGAAGCCTGGGCCAACGGCCGCATGAAGTACCTGGTGCCGCTCTTGGTGCCGTTCGAGCGCGCGAGCTTCGGCTTCTTCGGCCACCGCGAAGCGCTCAACTTCGGCCAGCACGCGCGCACCGTGGGCGGGCCGCCGGACATCGCCAAGATGTTCTGCTCGGAGTTCGCGGTCGCGGTCTACCAGGCAGCGGCCGTCGAGGATCAGCTCGAGCGCACGCCCAAGCTCAAGGCGGGCGACGTGAAGCTGCCCTGCGGCATCGACGTGCAGGCCTCGAACACTTCGCCGCTGGCGCTCGATGCGCGGCTGGTCCTGGGGGTCGAGAACGGCACCTGGGAGCACGTCGTCGAGGTGCTGGTGCGGCCGCAGCACGCCGGCAGCTCGGCCGAGGTTCCCTTCGGGCCGGACGTGACCGCGAAGCTCGTCGACATGGGCATTCCCACCAAGGCGCGCTGGGCCGACGGGACGGAGTGGGTCTACGCGCGCAACCCGTGGAGCCTGCGCTCATACGACGGCAAGCTCTTCGTCGCCAGCGGCAACGCCAACAACCCGCCCGGGCCTGCCTCCAACGCGGGCCCCATCGATCTCTACGCGCACGACGGGTCCGGTTGGAAGATCGAGTATCTCGTCCAGGACGAGCAGGTCGACGTCATGCAGGTGCTCGACGGACAGCTCTACATTCCCGGCATCGACACCCGCATCGGCGGCAAGGACACCGGCACGCTCTACAAAGCCGCGCACGTCCTCGAAGACTGGGCCTACGGCAACCTGCACCACCGGCTGCCCGACGGGAAGTGGGAGCAGATTCGCACCATCCCCAACGGCATCCACGTCTACGACGTCATCTCGCACGCCGGGCAACTCTTCGTCGCCACCAGCACGCTCATTGGCGGCACGGTGGCGCACTCGTCCGACAAGGGACAGACCTGGAAGGAGATGTTCACCCACGGCCCCGGCGGCCAGCGCACGCGCACGCTCTGGGTGCAGGACGGCAAGCTCTACGCGTCGACCAGCGGCGGCTACCTCTTCGTCTGGGACGGAGCCGGCGCGATGACTCGCGTCTACTGCGATCTCTTCCCCGGCCTGACGGAGAACGAGACCCTCTTCTGCGCGCGGCCGCTGGTCTACGCGGGGCACGCCATCTACATCGCGGCCCGCGAGATCATCGATCACGACTGGTCTTCCGAAGGCCTCTTCTGCTCGACCGCGCCCGACGAAGCGAAGCTCCTGGCGCTGCCCAACGGAGCGCTGCCGCGCGACCTGCGCGTCATCGACGGCGTGCTCTACGTGCTCGCCAGCGAGCAACCCACGCCCGAGACCTGCCTCGTCCGCCTCTTCTCCACCAAGAATCTGGACGACTGGAAGGAAGAGCTGCGCTTCACCCAGCCGGCCTACGCGCGCAGCTTCGAGAAGCATTTGGGCGAGTGGTGGTTTGGCCTCGGCTGCGACCCGGAACACCTCAACAACCACTCGGGCCAACTCCTCAAGCTCGCCAGGTAAGCAACGTCTTTTTCACTTCGCGTTCTTCGCGGTGAAAGTGTTTTAGACAGCTGCTTTCGCCGAGGGCATGCCGGTGCGGATGAAAGCGCGGGCCATGCGCGGGGTGTTGTAGGACCAGCCGAGGCGGCCGTCGGGACCGGCGGTGATGATGCCGCCTTCGCCCTGGGCGCGATCCTTCAAGAGCCCGACTGCTTCGATGGCGGCTTCGCGGGGTGAGCGGCCCTCGCGGATGCGCACGCAGGCCGCGCGCGCCATGGTGACCTTGAGAATCGCTTCGCCGAGGCCCGTCGAGCTGGCGGCGCCCTCGCGATCGTCCGCGTAGGTTCCCGCGCCGATGATGGGCGTGTCGCCGACGCGGCCGGGCCGCTTGTACATGGTGCCGCCGGTGGAGGTGCAGGCCGCGACTCCGCCGCGCGCGTCTACTGCCACCGCGCCGATGGTGCCGATCTTCTTGCGCACGCTGTCGGCGCCCTCGCGCTTTGCCAACTCGTGCAGCTCGCGCCAGCGCTCCAGCTGGGTCTGCGTCACCAGCGAGGCGTTGGGCACTTCGAGAATGCCGCACTCGCGGGCAAACGCCTCGGCGCCGACGCTGCACATGAGGACGTGCGGAGTGTCGTCGCAGACGCGGCGGGCGAGAAGAATTGGATTCTTGACGGTTCGCACGCAGGCCACGCCGCCGGCGCGCAGGGAAGTGCCGTCCATGCAGCTGGCGTCCAGCTCGACCTCGCCCGCGCTGGTGATGGCCGCGCCGGTGCCGGCGTTGAAGCGCGGATCGTCTTCCAGCAGCACTGCACAGGCCTGCGCGGCGTCCAGGGCCGAACCGCCGGACAAAAGCACCTTGAGCCCCGCCTCGGCCGCCCGGCGCAACCCATCGAAATAAGGCTTGGGGTCCGCGTCCGGCCGCGTCCCGGCGCCGCCGTGCACCACGATGGCCGGTCCGCCGCGCTGATCGAGCAGGGCATCGAATTCGGCCTGGGTCAGGTCGCCCGCATACGCCATGGCCGCGCCTGATAGCACAGCACCTTGCTGCTTGACACCGGCAGGCGCGTTATGAATGTCTCCGCCAAATTCCAAGGAGAATCGCAGATGCCCAGCAAGCATGAGGTCGTCATCGTCGGGGCCGCCAGGACGCCCATCGGAGCGTTCCAGGGAGCCCTCGCCAGCGTGCCCGCGCCGCGGCTAGGCGCCACCGTCATCAAGGCCGCGTTGGAGCGCGCCGGCGTCGCGCCCGATCAGGTGAAGACCGTCTTCATGGGCCAGGTGCTGCAGGGCGGCGTCGGCCAGGCGCCCGCCCGCCAGGCCGCGCTCTACGCCGGCCTGCCGAAGAGCACGCCATGCGTCACCGTCAACAAGGTGTGCGGCTCCGGTCTGGAGGCCGTCATCGAGGCCGCGCGCGTGATCATGCTGGGCGAGGCGGACTGCGTGGTGGCGGGCGGCATGGAGTCCATGACCAACGCGCCGTACTTCTCCAGCTCGCTCCGCTCTGGCGCCCGCATGGGCAACACGGAATTCAAGGACATGATGATCCACGACGGGCTCTGGGACCCGTACAACGACATGCACATGGGCATGTGCGGCGAGAAGTGCGCGGCCGACTTCGGCTTCTCGCGCGGCGCCCAGGACGAATTCTCCATCGAGAGCACGAAGCGCGCGCAGAAGGCGCAGGCCTCGGGCGCGTTCAAGGCCGAGATCGTGGGCGTCGAGATCACCGACAAGAAGGGCAACAAGACCCTGGTCGAAGAGGACGAGGGCCCGAAGAACGCCAAGCCGGAGAAGATCGGGTCGCTCAAGCCGGCCTTCAAGAAGGACGGCACGGTCACCGCCGCAAGCTCGGCCTCCATCAATGACGGCGCGGCTGCAGTGGTCTTGATGAGCGCCGAGCGGGCCAAGAAGGAAGGCCGCACCGTGCTGGCGAAGCTCGGCGACTTCGGCCACGCCGCGCGCGAGCCCATCGACTTCACCATCGCCCCGGCCGACGCCATCAAGCAGGCCCTGACCCGCGCGAACTTGAAGACCACCGACATTGATCTTTGGGAGATCAACGAGGCCTTCGCGGTGGTGGCCATGGCCAACAGCAAGATCCTGGGACTCACCGCCGACAACGTCAACGTCCGCGGCGGCTCGGTCGTGCTGGGCCACCCCATCGGCGCCTCGGGCTGCCGGCTGCTGGTGACCTTGATTTACGCAATGAAGGACTTGAACAAGAAGCGCGGTCTGGCCTCGCTCTGCATCGGCGGCGGCGAAGGCATCGCCCTTATCGTGGAGCGCGACTAATGAATAAAGTGGTCAAGAACGCGGACGAAGCCATCGCCGACATGAAGGACGGCGCCACCATTCTCTCCAGTGGCTTCGGACTGTGCGGCAATGCCGAAAACCTCATCACCGCCATTCACAAGAAAGGCGTGAAGAACCTCACCGTCGTCTCCAACAACTGCGGCACCAACGACAAGGGCCTGGGCGTGCTGCTGCTCAGCCACCAGATCAAGAAGGTGATCGCCAGCTACGTCGGCGAGAACAAGGAGTTCGAGCGCCAATATCTGGGTGGCGAAATCGAAGTCGAGCTGAACCCGCAAGGGACGCTGGCCGAGCGCATCCGCGCGGGCGGCGCGGGCCTGGGCGGCTTCTTCACTCCCACGGGCGCCGGAACGCAGATCGCGCAGGGTAAAGAGTCGCGCATCATCAACGGCCG
>DATBAA010000845.1:0-5825 GCA_036271755.1 Myxococcales bacterium
AGCTCTTCCTCGCTCATGTGGCGGATCAAATCGGTGATGATGCCGCCGGGGTGAACCGCGAAGGCCCGCACGCCGTCGGCCTCTCCGCGCTTGTCCAGGGCGACCGCGAAGAGCACGTTGGCCGACTTGCTCTGCCCATACGCGACCCAGCGATCGTAAGGACGGCTGACGAAGTTCGGATCGTCGAAATCCACCCCGGCCCGCCGATGGCCGCGCGAGGAGACGGCGACGACGCGCGCGCCGCGGGCTTTCAACAGCGACGGCCATAAACGCGCGGTGAGCTGGAAGTGGCCCAGGTGATTCACCGCGAACTGCCGCTCGAAGCCGCGGGCATCGCGCTCGAGCGGGCAGGCCATGACGCCCGCGTTGTTGATCAGCAGGTGCAGCGGCCGGCCCGAGGCCATGAACTTGACCGCGAAGGCATCGACTGAGGCAGGGTCGCTCAGCTCCATTTCGCCGAGCTCGACGCCGCCCAGACCGCTCAACGCCTTCGTCGCCTTCTCCTTCGTCCGCGCCGGCACGATGACGGTCGCGCCTGCCTTGGCCAGCACGCGCGTGGTCTCGAGGCCGATGCCCGAGTAGCCGCCGGTGACGATGGCGATCTTGCCGCGAAGGTCGCGCGAGCCCAGCGCCTCTTCGGCAGTGGTCTGCGCGTTGAATCCCGACTGGATGGGTGCCTGCTGGCTGGTCATGCGAGCTCTCTCTTTCTTTGCCGCAACGATAACGGCCCGCTACTTCCGCTTCAGCCCCATCTGCGCGACCTCCGCGCGCGTCAGCGCCTGGCGCGAGACGCCGCGGACCCAGGCGTTGCCGTAGAGGTGCGCGGCGATGCCGGAGCCATACTTCTCGGACCCGTGCAGCTCCGTCTGCAGCATCACGTCGCGTACGGGAAAGGCCTTGAAGCGCGCGACCTGCACCAGCCACCACTGATCGCGAAAGACGAACGCGGCGTGCCCCGGCCGCACCCAGGTGACGGGCGACTGCCGCTCCGCCCGCAGCTTGCGCGGCAGCGCCGGCAGCACGCGCAAGAGGCCCGTGCGCTTGCAGACATAGAGGCTGTCCCTCTTGCCACGCTCGAATTCATGTTCGCGGTACCCCTTGAACAAGAGTTCGCCATCGCGCTCGAAGGCGTCCATCTCCACCAAATCTTTCAGGTGATCGCGCACGTGCTTCTGCACCGCGCTGCGCACGCTCAGGCCAGCGCAGATCTCGGCGAAGACCGCGTTCCACGGCCGCCCCACGCTGCGCCGCAAGAATCGCCGCAGCGGCGCGAGGTTTTCGTTGAGCTGCTTGCTGCGGCCGCGGCTCATCGGGACCTTGTTGCGATCGTCGCGGGGCGGCTGCAGCTTGGTCGCCCAGCTTCTGCCGCTGCGCGGGCGCTCGACGATGACCTTGAACATATCGGCGCGCATCTAGTTCCCTTTCTTGAACGTCAGGACCGGAGTGAGTTGAGCGGCCAAGGTCACGAGGCCCGCGCTGCGCAGATCTTCGATGACGCCGTCGACATCCTTGTAGGCCTGCGGCGCCTCTTCGTACAGCAACGCGCGATCGCCGCAGATGACCCGGCTGCCCAGGCTGGTGCGCGCAAGGTCTTCGCTGGAGAACTTCTCCGCGAGCCTCGCTTTGCACTCGCTGCGCTTCCAGCGGCGTCCCGCGCCGTGGGCCAGCGACCAGGCCGAGAAGTCTGTCTCGGCCGCCAGGGCAGTGGGTTTGACGAGATAGCTGTGCGACCCGCGTGAGCCGGGAATGACGACCGCGCCGCTGTCGGCCGGCGCCGCGCCCTTGCGATGCAGGAACTCTTCGCCGTGCACCGAGACGGAGTTGTGGGTCAGATCCAACGCCAGCTCGCCGGTGGTGCGGATGGCCCGCAGGAAGCGCTCGCCGATGATGCGCCGGTTGTCGCGCGCCCAGCCCACCGCCGCATCGTGCTTGGTGAGATATCGCTTCAGCGCGAAGCCGTCGGGAGTCAGAGGCCCGTCGCCGTGCTCGCGCAGCTGACCTTCCAAGATGCTCTGCCCCAAGCCTCGCGAACCCGAATGAACCAGCAAGACCAGCTTGCGCGACGGCAGCTGAAACGCGTCGTCGTACACTTCCGAGACTTTGAGCAGCTCGGCAAAGTGATTGCCGCCGCCGAGGGTGCCCAACGAATCCACCCAGCCCGCCGCGTGCGTCGCCTCGGAAGCCAGCTCGAGCAGTGAAGGGTCCAGCGGCCGCTCGAGCGCATCCAGTCTGCGCGTCCAGCGATCGAAGTCGCGAAAGTGCGCCGGGACATTGGTGCGAAAGAGCGCCATGCCGCAGCCGATGTCGTTGCCCACCAGCTGTGGATAGACCGCGTGCGCGGTCAGGAACGCCGCGCCGATAGGATGGCCGCGGCCCGGATGGAGATCGGGCAAGCCGACGGCCAGCTTCATGCCGAAGCGGCCCGCGGTGCGCTCCAATTGGTCGACTGCTTCGGTTTCAATCCACGAGCCGGGCCGCGCGATCACGCGCACGGCGCAGCCGTTTACAGGCATCTTCTTGTCCAAGACAGGACTCCGGCTTTTGAGAAAACGAGCTGCGACGGATGAGCGCACGCGCTGCCCCAAGGGGCGCGGTGCAGCGGTTCTCAGGCCAGGGTCTTCATAGCGGGGCGGCTTCTACACAATCCGCTTTGCGGAAGTCAAATCCAGCAACCATTCGCATACGCAAGCATCTGATGCGCCATGGTTCCTCTCTCTGTCCTCGATCTCGCGCCGGTCATCGAGGGTGGCGACACCGGCCTCGCCCTGCGCTGCTCTCTCGATCTCGCGCATCACGCGGAGCGCTGGGGTTACAAGCGCTACTGGCTCGCGGAGCACCACGGCATGCCCGGCATCGCCAGCGCGGCCACCGCGGTGGTCATCGCGCACGTCGCCGCCGGCACCTCGACCATTCGCGTCGGCTCGGGCGGCATCATGCTGCCCAACCACGCCCCGCTGGTCATCGCCGAGCAGTTCGGCACTTTGGAGTCACTCTTCCCGGGCCGCATCGACCTGGGGGTTGGCCGCGCGCCGGGCACCGATCCGCTGACCTCGCGCGCGCTGCGGCGCTCTCTGGACGTGGACGTCGACGACTTCCCGCGCGACCTGGTGGAGCTGATGAACTACTTCGCGCCCGCGCAGGCCGGACAGATCCAGGCCGTGCCTGGCGCGGGTTTGCCGATTCCGGTCTGGATCCTGGGCTCCAGCCTGTATGGCGCGCAGCTGGCGGCGATGCTGGGCCTGCCCTACGCCTTTGCGTCGCACTTCGCGCCGCAGCAGCTGATGCCGGCGCTGGACATCTACCGCTCGGAGTTCCGGCCGTCGGCGCATTTGCAGAAGCCGTACGCCATGGCCGGCTTCAACGTCATCGCGGCCGACACCGACGCCGAAGCAGAGCTGCTCGCGACCTCTGTGCAGCAGGCCGTGGTGAACCTGCGCAGCGGCCGGCCCGGAAAGCTGCCGCGGCCGCGCAAAGACTTGCACTGGAACCCGGCCGAGCAGCAGATGCTCAACCAGTTCTTCGCCTGCTCGGCGGTGGGCGCGCTGCCGGTGGTGAAGCAGAAGCTGGAAGAGTTTGCCCAGCGCACGCAGGTGGACGAGATCATCGTCGCCGGCCAGATCTACGACCACGCCGCCCGCGTGCACTCCTACGGACTGACGGCCGAGGCCGCCGGGCTGGGACCGCGTTCGGCTCAGGTTGCCTGCGAGCTTCGCATCCACTCGTCGCGGCCGGCCGAGAAGCGCCTGTCGGGGGTGCCGTAAGGGCCCGCGGTGATGCCGGCGTCGCGGAAGCCGGCCTTCAAGAGCACCTTCGCCGAGGCGTCGTTGCGCGTGTCGGTATAGGCCTCGACGAGCGGCACGTTCAGTTCGGTGAACGCGTGCCGGAGCAGCGCGCGCGTGGCTTCGGTCGCGAGCCCCCGGCCCCACGCCCTCTTCGCCAGCAGGAAGCCGACCTCCAGCGGGGATCCTTCGTGGCGAATCATCAGCATGCCGGCGCCCAAGGGCTCGCCCGTCTGCCTGTCGCGCAGCGTCCAGTACCCGGCGGGCGGCGGAGCGGCCAGCATCTTGTCCAGGACGCCGCTGGCCACCTCGAACGTGCGGACGCCCGTGCCGATGTACTCCATGATCTCGGGGTCCGCGTAGAGCGCGCAGAGCCAGCCGTAGTCCTCGCGGGTCAAGCGCTGCAGCGAAAGAGATTTGGTCTGCATGTTCTCTCTTTCACCTACTGCTGCGTCCGTTGCAAACTGGCGGCTCATGCGTCGCATCCTCCTCGTCGCGCTGACTTGCGGCTGTGCCATCGAAAATCCCTGGACCGCGCAGCACAACTACGCCGACTCGCTGCGGCCAGCGGAGGTGAAGCCGTCGAACACCAGCACGGGGCCGCTGCGCACGTTCAAGGTTCGCGCCTACGCCGACGACGGCTACCAGGCGCAGACGCCGCGCTGGAACGCGCACATCGAAGAGCAGCTCAACCGCGCCAGCGCCGTGCTGGAGGCGCAGTTCGGCGCCAGGCTGGAGCTGGAGTCTGCACGGCCGTGGCCGCGCGAAGGCTCGTCGGCGCGGCTGGCGGACGTGCTCGAGCAGCTGAAGCAGAAGGACAACGGCTCGCAGGTCGATTGGGTCATCGGCTACACGGCTTCGCTCGACGTCTTCTCGGCGGCGCAAGATCAGCTGGGCGTCGCGGCCTTCTTCGGCAAGTACTTCGTGCTGCGCGGCATGGCTTCGGCGGCCGAGCTGGACGCCATCAACCAGAACCTCAACCTGCTCTCGAGCGACGACCGCGATCAGCTGGTGCGCCAGCGGCGGCTGCACAAGGAGACCACCGTGCTGCTGCACGAGTGGGCGCACACGCTGGGCGCGTTCCACGACCGCGATCCGAAGGCGCTGATGGCGCCGCAGTACGATCAAGGCGCGGCGCAGTTCTCCGAGGTCTCGGCGCGGGTCATCGGCCTGGGAATGGAGTATCGCGGGGTCGCGGGCAGCAAGGCTGCGTGGAACAAGGCCTACAAAGCCGAGGTTGCGCGCGCGGGCGACGCCGTCTGGGACGCGGTGGAGAAGCAGCACGCGCTGGCGGCGGCGGACTACTTCTTCCAGTCGGGCGACGTCGACTCGAAGGACGAGAAGCGGCTGGCCGACGCTTCGCTGCGCGAGCACGCCGGCGACTACGCCAAGGCGCAAGAGCTGATCGCGCCGTTGGCCGCGCGCTATCCGGGGACCACCAACATCCAGGAGCTGGCGTGCAGCATCGCGCAGCAGGCGCACAAAGGGGAGCTGGATGCCTGCCGGCGCGCCGCGCGGCTCGACGACGCTTCGCCGCAGACGCTGCTGGCGACGGCGCACCTGGAGATCACCGCGGGCACGCCGGCCGACGCCGTGCCGCTCCTGACCCGCGCCGAGCCGAAGCTGGGCAAGGAGCCCGCCGCGTGGCTCTGGCTGGCGCAGCTGCAGTACAGCGCGGGCGCGCTCAGCGCGGCGGAGCGGGCGGCCGCGAAAGCGCCGGGCAAGAACGCGGACCTCATCACCGCGGAGACCGCGCGGACCAGATCGTTCATCGGCTTTCCCGCGCAGCCGCTGCACGAGCGCGAGGCCGAATACGTCACCGCCGCGCTGGCTGCTCACGAGCAGATCGACAAGGGGCAGCTGCAGCTCGCGGTGACGAAGGCCCTGGAGCTGTCGAAGAAGTTTCCCAATGCGCCGGCGGCCGCGGTGGTGCAGTGCCGGGTGAAGAGCCGCGGCAAGTCGGTGGCGGAGATCCAGCAGGCTTGCGGCGAGGCGGCCAAGAGCGCGCCAAATGCGTTTCTGCCGCAATACATCCTGGGCCTGGCG
>DATBAA010000846.1:0-6373 GCA_036271755.1 Myxococcales bacterium
GTGAAGCGGAGCTCGCCGGTGGTGCCGTGCCAGAGCTCGAAGGCGGCGTGGTCGCGTTGCGAGACCAGCGCCAGCAGCGCGAGGCGGCCGCAGTTGGCGACGAAGCCCGCGGCGAGGGCCGAGGCGAAGACCGCCACCTTCTGCCAGCGCGTCGTCTCGAAGAGGCAGACGACCATCAGCGCCAACGCCGCCAGCTGTGACATGGCGTTGATGCCCGAGCAGGCGCTGACCACGCGAATGGCGCCGCCCGGCACCGACAGGACATCGCCCGCGATGGCGGCCGGATGGCCGAGCAGCCGCAAGAGCGCGGCGGCCGCGTGCAGCGTGGCTGTCTGCGGCTCGAGAAAAGGGCGCAGCGGAATGGGCGGCGGCACGGCGATGGGCAGCGCCAGCAAGAGCAGCTCGCGGCCCGACTTGCGCAAGAACGCGAACCCGTGGCGCGACAGCAGGAAGCCCGCGCCCAGCGCGAGCGGCGTCAATCTCACGGGCGATCGGTAGTCGCCCGACCAGAGCAGCGCGAGACCGAGTCCCGCGGCGGCGAGCAGAGCTCCCAAACAGAGCGACGCGCGCGACGGCCGGGCCGTGCGCGCGCGATCGGCATAGACCAGTAGAACGCCCGTCCAGGCGATCGCGACCGGGATCTCATAGGAGAGAGCCCCGGTGCGAAAGGCGAGCGCCGCGTGGACGCCCGCGACCAGGACGAGCGGCAACACCTCAGGCGCGGCGGCGCCGCAGCTTGGCGGCCGCGATTCCGGCGGCGCCCAGCGCGAAGATGCCCATGGTCAGCGGCTCGGGCGTGGAGGGCGGGGTGGTCGGATCGGTGAGGGGCAGCTGCGGCGGCGGCGGGATTACCGGCGGCTGGGTGGTCGGCGGCTGCGGGTTGACACCGAACCCGGTGCCGGCGCGGGCAGCGCCTGCGCAGAGCAGGCTGGCGAGGGCGAACGTGAAGATGATCTTCTGCATCGGGAGGTCCCCTTTGATGTCGCCGAACGGAGGTGTCAATGGAATGGCATCCGGCTGAACCACTCCACTCTACTCTAAACACTACTCCTGTAACTTTTCATCCCTGAGTGGCGTCAAGTCCCTGACAGGACGAAAGAAGCGCGATGTTGGGATTACCACGCTTCAGCAGCCACAGACACCTACCCGCGCGTCAGAAGCTCCTGCACCTGCTGCCGGGTGGGGAGCGATGCCTGAGCGCCCAGTCTGGTGGTCGCCAAGGCCGCGGCGGCAGAAGCGAATCGCCCGGCTTCGGGCAACGCTACACCTTGAGAAAGCGAGAAGGCCAGGGCGCTGGCGAAGGCGTCTCCAGCGCCGGTCACGTCCACGCGCTTCACCTCGAACCGCGGCAGCCAGGCCTCGCCGCCGGCCCAGATCAAGATGTCTCCGTCGCGGCCCGCCTGCACCGCGGCGGCCTTGGCTCCGCGCCGCACCAGGTGCTGCGCCGCCGCGCGGGCCGAATCGCGATCGGTCACGCGCAGGCCGGTCAGCGACTCTGCTTCGATGGCGTTGGGCCGCACCACGTCCAGCTGCGCGAGCACTTCGTCGGGCAGCGGAAAGCCCGGCGCCGGGTCGAGCACCACGCGCGCTCCACCTTCGCGAGCGATGCGCACCGCCTCGGCGAACGCCTCGAAGGGCACGCCCAGCTGGCAGAGCAGGATCTTGCAGGAGCGCAGCACCTCTGCCGCGTCGCGCACCAGCGCAGCCGTCAGCCGGGCGTTCGCGCCCGTGGCGCTCAGGATCTGCTTGTTGCCCGCGGCGTCCACCTGGCAGAGCGCGACGCCGGTGTGCACCAGCGCGTCGCGGGTGATGTGCGACGCGTCCACCTGGGCCTCGCGCAGCGCCGCCAGCACCGTCTCGCCGCGGGCGTCGTTGCCGACGCGGGCAATCAGCGCGACCTTCGCTCCCAGCCGCGCCGCGCCCACCGCCTGGTTCGCGCCCTTGCCGCCGCAGGCTTCTTGAAAGGCATCGCCGTTCACGCCTTCGCCGGGGCCGGGAAGCTGCGGCCCGCGCGCCAGGTAGTCGATGTTGGCTTTGCCCACCACCACGACGTCGAACATGTCAGGCGTCCGCGCGCTGGCTGTTCACCTGCACCAGCGTCCGCAGCAGCTCGTCGGGATCGACCGGCTTGACCAGGTGCGCGTCGAAGCCCGCGTCGCGCGCTTTCTTGCGATCTTCCGGTCGGCCATAGCCGGTCAGCGCGAGCATGATCACCGCGCCGCCGTGGGCAGACGCGCGGACCTGCCTCGCCACCTCATAGCCGTCGATGCCGGGCAGGCCAATGTCGACCAGCATCACCTCGGGCCGGCTCTCCAGCGCCCGCTGCACGCCGCGCAGGCCGTCGTTCACCAGCTCGACGTCGTGGCCGAGGATCTCGAGCAGATCGCGCAGCGTCTCGCCGATGTCGGCGTTGTCCTCGACGAGGAGAATGCGCTTGTGCGTAGTGTCCTTCAAATCGATTCGAGCCTCTCACCTGGCAGCGGTGCTTGTCTGTTACAGCCTCTCCGCGATGTGCGGGAGCAGACGTTCGCAGATACACGTACGCTGCCCTCCTGGCCCAGCGCAACCCGTAGTAAAATCGGCGGCACATGCTGTTCTTGATTCTGCTCTTGGGAGGCACCGTGCCGCTGGACGTGAAGGCTTTGCAGCAGGAGAGGACCGAGACGGCCGCGCTCTATCGCGACCCGCGCAAGAGCCCGCTGGCCGCCGTGGCCCGCTACGACTTTGCCGTGGGACAGACGGTGCGCATCGGCAGCAGCTCGAGCTGCGAGGTGCGGCTCGAAGGCGTTCAGCCGCCGCCCATCAAGCTGACGGCGCTGGAGAAGGGCTTCGAGATGGACGGCCACCCGCTGCCGCCGTCGACGACCTTCTCGGTGGGGCGCTACACGCTGCGGCTCTCGCACCAGAACTTCCCGGCGGTGATGGTGCTCGATCCGAAGAACCCGGCGGTGACCAAGGGGCCTTATCCGGTCTGGTTCGACCCCGATCCGGAGGCCAGCGTCGAGGCCACGCTGGAGGCGGAGCCGCCGCAAGAAGAGGTGATCCTCTCGACCCGGGGCAACAAGCGCAAGGCGCTGCGGCTGGGCAAGCTGCACTTCGCGCTGCACGGGCAGCAGCTGACGCTGACCGCGCTGCGGCTGCTCGAGCCGGGCGCGGGCGAGAAGGCGGTGTCGATCTTCTTCCGCGACCAGACCACCGGCCACGAGAGCTACCCGGTGGGCCGCTACATCGACGCCGAGCTGCTTCCCAACGGCAGCTACGCGCTCGACTTCAACCGCGCATACAACCCGTCATGCGCCTTCTCCGAGCTGTACAACTGCCCCATTCCGCCGCGCGAGAACCAGCTGGCGGTGGCGGTGCGCGCGGGCGAGCGCGACCCCGGCGGCCACTGAACCGCGTATCTTGCGCGGCGTGAAATTCCTTCTCTTGATGGTGGTGGCTGTGGGCTGCGCGACTGCAAAGCCGCAGCGGGATGTCTACATGACGGCGCTCACGCGCAAGCCCTCCGCGGAGGTGCGCGCGGCGCTGCACTCGACGGATCCGCAGCAGCGACTGCGGGCGACGGTGGCAGCCGGGCGCCTGCAAGATCCGGCGGCTCTGGAAGAGCTCACCGCGATGCTGACGGAGAGCAGGCTGATGGGCAACGCGGCGGCCTGGTCCCTGAGCCGCATCGAGGGCGGGCAGCCGGCGTTGATCAAGTGCGTCGACGAGCTTTGCCCCGGCGCGGGCGTCGCCGCCCGGAATCTGACCGACGTCGACGCGCTCCTGCGCGCGCTGCGGGGCCCGGCGGCGCAGCTGGCTGCTCTGCAGCTGGGCGTGCTCGCGCGGAGCAAGATCGCCTTTCCCGGGAACACCGCCGCGCTGCTGGCGGCGGCCGCGGCGGAGTTGCGCAAAGACGGCCTCGAAGATGGACCCGTCTACGCCCTCTCGCGCTTGCCCAGGTCGTCCGCTCCCGAGATCCAGCCCGCGCTGCTGGCGGCGTTCGAATCTCGCGATGCCTGGACGCGCTCGCTCGCGGCTCGCGCCTGGGGCCGCCACGGGCTGCCGGCGAACAAGCTTCCGCTTCGCGATGCCGATCTGGGTGTGCGCATCGAGGCGGCAAGGGCGCTGGCGACCGCGGCAGATGCTCGTCTCGAATTTCATGGCACCGAAGCGCTGGGCATCGATCTGCTGAGCGAGTCGCCGCACGTGGTCATCACGCTTTTGGAGAGCGCCGCGGCTTTGAAGGTGCTCGCGCCCGCGCCAGAGCTGTTCCAGCATCCGGCGGTCCGCTGCGCGGCGGCTCAATCGCGCGATCGAGTGCGCAAGCAGCTGATCGACACGCCGGCTTGCGAATCAGGCTGGCATGGCCGCGCGAGGACCGGCGCGTTGGCTGCCGAATTGGAGCTGCAGGTGGAAGCGCGGAAGGCCTTTGCCGACGAGGACGGCCGCGTGCGCGGAGCCGCTGCCGGAGCGGCAGGCGCGGTCTTTGCCGAGGATCTGCGCACGCTCCTGCAAGACGCCGATCCGTACGTCGTCCAGCAGGCCGCGCAGTCCCTGGCCAAGGACTCCGGATCGCGCGAGGCCGCTCTGGCCGCGGTTCACCGCCTGGCGCCGGCGCATTTGAAGCCGTCGGGAGACCCTGCGGGCGATGCGCTGATCGCGCTCTTGGCCATCACCGGGCCGGTGCCTGAATTGCTTCCCACGCCCAACACGGCGCTGGCGCTCGCGCTTGGCATGCACGGGGTTCCCGCGCCGCTGCCTCCGGAGCTCTTCCGGGAGGCGCGCAGATTGCGCATCCACACCAAGGCAGGAGAGCTCGTCGTCATCCTGCACAACAACGTCGCGCCCATCACCAGCGCGGCCATCTCGGCGCTGGCGAAGCGCGGTTTCTATGATGGTCTCGACTTCCACCGTGTGGTGCCGGACTTCGTCATCCAAGGCGGTGACCCGCGCGGCGACGGCGACGGCGGCCCGGGCTGGTCGGTTCCCGACGAGCTCTCTCCGCTGTCGTTCATCCGTGGCACGATGGGCATCGCCACCAACGGCCCCGAGACCGGCGGCAGCCAGTTCTTCTTCTGCAACTCGCCGCAGCCGCACTTGGATGGCCGCTACGTGGTGGCCGGAGAGCTGACGCCAGAATCGCTGCCGGTGATGGACTTGATTCAGCCCGGCGACAAGATCATCTCGGCCACGGCCGAATGACTTCAGGAAGCGAGAGATAAACGGTTCGTTCCTCGATGGATGGCGCGTCTTGCATGGCGTTAGAGCTTGTTGAGCTTCACTTGCAGGCCGCCTTTGGGCGTCGCGAAGAGCTGACCCTTGGTGGGCGAAAAGTCCTGCCGCGGGAACGTCCAGTCGTAGTCGCGCAGCATCAGCACCGCGAAGGTCTTGAGCATCAAATTCGCCAGCTGCTCTCCCGCGCAGCGATGCGCGGTCAGATGCTGGCCACCGCCGTGCGGAACCCAGGCCGACTGCTGCGGCGGGCCGGCGTTGATCCAGCGATCGGGCTCGAACTTCGCGGGCGCCTCGTAGACCGCGCTGTCCTGCAGCGTCGGCGAGATGCACCCCACCGCCTTCATGCCCTTGGGCACACGCACGCCGTCAAACGAGCACTCCTCCTTCACCTTCGCGAAGAAAGTGATGGGCAGCACCGGCTGCACGCGCCGCGACTCCTTGCAGACGCGCTCGAGATAGGGCAGGTCGCGCAGCCGGGCCAGCGTTACGGTGCCCGACGGCAGCTTCTCGCGCACTTCGGCCCGCAGCTTGTCGAGCACGTCGCGGTTCTGGCCCAGGCACATCATCAGAAAGGCGAGGCCGCCGATGACGGGCACATAAGCGCCGAAGAAGTGGAACGTCTCGATGCAGATCTCTTCGTCGGACAGCTTTTCCCCATCCTTGCTTCGCGCGGCCAGGGCCTGCGCCATGGCGTCATCCATTGGTTTCGATTGATGGGCTTTCAATGCCTTTCCATACGGCGTGAAAGGCAGCTTGATGGGCAAGGTCAGCATGCCGCCGAAGGCCGTTTGAAAGGCATCGGCAATGGTCTTGTCGTCCTTGGCCGGATCGGCGCCGATGAAGAGCGAGCCCGCCACCGACATGGCCATGGCCGTCAGCTCGGGCACCCAGGCGAACGTTCCGCGCTCTGCCCAGCCTCGCTGATAGCGCACCATCACCTGCTCGAGGATGCGCGCGTAGCCGTCCAGCGCGGACTCCTTGAAGATCTCCATCAGCAGCTCTTTGCGCCGCTTGAACGCGCGGTCCTCGAGAAAGGGCACCGCGTTTGGATGCAGGATCTGCTCGATGTGCGGCGGGCTCGCGTGCGCGCGCGTGAAGTAGCGCTCGTCGAGGAAGAGCTTGAACGCTTCTGGCCCGACGAAGCAGACGACGTCCT
>DATBAA010000847.1:0-3401 GCA_036271755.1 Myxococcales bacterium
CCGCCAGCAGGGTGGCCCGCAGATCGCGCAGGAAGAACGCCAGCACCACCACCGCGAAGAGCGCGCCGAAGAGCACCGCGTCGCGCACGCCGCGCACCGCATCGGAGACGAAGGCTGCCTGCTGGTAGACGGGCTTCACGGTCACGCCCGGCGGCAGCGATGGGGCAAGCTCCGCGAGCCGGGCAAGCACCGCCGCGTCGAGCGCCAAGATGTCTCCTGACGGCCTGCGCGCGACGTTCAAGATTGCCCCGGGCTTGCCATCGACGCGAATCAGCGAAGTCTGCGGCGCGATGCCGGGCGAAACGCTGCCCAGATCGGAGACGCGCAGCGGCTGCGCCGAAGTACCTCCGACGACGGCTTGGGCGATCTGCGCGGCGTCGGTTATTTCACCAGTCACTACGCCCAGTGCCAGCTCGTGGCCGTCGTCGAGCCGCGCCACCGTCTGGATGTGGTTCTGCGTCCGCAGCCGATCGGCCACCTGCGGCACGGTCAGGTGCGCGGCCCGCAGTCGCGAGGGATCGAGCAGCACCTGCGTCTCGGGGATCTCCGACGACTGCACCGAGACCAGCCCCGCGCCCGGCAGTCCAGAGAGGGCAGGGCGCAGCGTGTACTGCGCAATTTCATAAAGCTGCTCGGACCGATAGGGTCCTTCGACGTTCAATGAAAGGATTGGAAAGGAGCTGGCCAAGACGCGCTCGGCGGTGATCTCCGTTCCGGGCGGAAGCGTCGAACGATCCTCGGCGATGCGCGAGAGCACCAGCGGATGCGCCTGCGCCATGTCGGTGTCTTCGGAGAAGAAGAGCGACACCTCGACCGCCCCGCGGATGGTCTTGGTGCGCACCGACTGCACGCCCGGGACCGCTGCCAGCGCGGCCTCCAGCGGCCGGGTGACTCCGGCCAGCACCGTCTCGGCAGGCGCGCCGGGCAGGGTGGCCACCACCTGCTCGCGGGGAAAAGTGACCTCGGGATAGACCCCTTTGGGCAGCCGCGCGGCCGAATAGAAGCCAGCCACCGCCGCCACCGACGAGACGAAGAAGAGCCCGCGGCCGTGGCGCAGCGCCAATGCAGCGAGGCTCACTTTTCAGCCTTTGGCGCGGCGGTGACGGCTGTCCCGTCCGGGATGGCGTAGCCGCCTTGAACGATGATCTGGTCGCCCTCCTTGAGGCCCTCCACGATCTCGACGTGCTCGCCGTCGTCGTAGCCAACCTTGACCGGGACGGCGCGCGCCTTGCCTTGCTCGACCAGCTCGACTGTGCCGCTGCCGAAGACAGCAGCCTTGGGCACCAGCAGCGCGTCGTGATGCAGGTCGACCGTGATGCGCGCGCGCGCCATCGCGTTGGCTTTGAAAGCACCGGCGGCGTTGGGCACGCGAACGCGCACCATCAAGGCGCCCGTCGCCGCGTCCACCGTGGGCGCCACCGCCAACAGGACGCCGTCCGCTCCATCTATCGTCGCGTGCTGCCCCGGCTTGAGCACGGCCGCGAGCTCCGGCGAGACGGGCGCGTGCAGCTCCAGCACCTCGGTGCGCGCAATCTCGACGACGGTCTTCGAGGGGTCGACCGGCTCTCCCGAGGCGGCAAAGATCTTCGCCACCACCCCGTCGAACGGCGCCCGCAGCTCGCCCCGCGCCAGCTGGTTGCGAGCGGTCGACACCGCCGCCTCCGCCGCGTGGACCTGCGCTTGCGACGAATCGGCGGTCAGCCGCGCGTCGTCCACCTCCTGCCCGGCGGCCACCCCCGCGTCGAACGCCTGCGCGGCCCGCGAGAGCTTCACCCCTGCGTTCGCCGCCTGCGCGCGCGCTTGCGAAAGCGAAGCCTCGGCCTGCGTCAGCGCATCGCGCAGCGGCGTGGCTTCGAGGCGCGCCAGCGGCTGATCCTTGCGGACCTTGTCTCCCTCCGCCACCAGCACCTGCGAGAGCCTGCCGGGCACCAAAGGCGCCAGCTTCACGTCCCAGCCGGGCGGCGGCAGCAGCGTCCCGGCGACCTCCAGGTTGCGCGCGATCTCGCCCTTGGCGACGGCTGCCACCTGCACCGGCAGCGCAGGCACGGCCTCTTCCGCGGCGGTCTTGTGGCACGCCGCGAGCAGCAACAGCAGGCTACAGATCCGCACCGAGCGCCTCCTCTAGATCGGCCAGCGCGCGCTGCGCTTCCAGCACCGCATCGACGGCTTTTCCTCGCGCCGCCGCCAGGTCGGTCCGCGCCTGCAGCACCGCCAGGAGCGAGGTGCGGCCAATGCGATAGCCGGTCTCGCTCATCTCCACCACGCGCTGCGCCTGTCCCGCGAAGTCACCGCCATAAAACGCCGCCCGCGAAGACGCCGCGGCCCAACGCGACCGCGCCGCCGCCAGCTGTCCCCTGAGCTTCACCACCTGCGCCGCCGCCAGAAGCTGCGCCTTGCGCGCGCTCTCCTCCTGCTGCCGGATGCGGCCCTGGTTGAGCGAGAGCATCGGCAGGTCGAAGGCCACGCCCACGCGCGCGCCCCAGGTTGGCGTCTGGTCGGAGAACTTCTCGGCGGTCACCGTCAAGACCGGCAGTGGCCGCAGCGAGACGCTCTCCTCGTGCGCCCGGGCCAGCGCCGCCGCCTCCTGCGACTGCAGCGACGCCACCTCGGGATGGCCCGGAGCGCGCAAAAGCAGCGCTTCGGCCGGCGGAACCTGCGGCTCGGGCGGCGGCTGCACCTCCGGCACTTCGACCCCTGCCGCTGCTTCGAGCTCGCGCCGGGTGGCTTCAGCCTCGGCTCTGCGGTCCTCCAGCTCCTGCATGGTCCGGCGCTCGGCCAGCTGTGCCTGGGCCACGTCCAGCTGCGGCGCTCCGCCGGTCTTGAACCGCTCGGCCGTGAGCCGCGCCAGCTCGGAGGCCAGCTGCGCCGTGCCCGCGGCGATCCGCGCCTGCTCCAGCGCCGCCCAGAGCGCTCCGTAGGCTCTGCGCACCGCCGCGTGCAACCGCGCTTTCTCGGCCAGCAGCTCCGCCTCGGCCACCTTGGTCAACGCGCCCGCCGAGTCGATGGCCGCCCCGCGCTGTCCCAAGATGGGCAGCTTCACATCCAGACCCGCGGTGAAATGTGGATCGTCCGCTCCGTAGCTGATCGACAACGTCGGGTTGGAGAGCTGCCCCGCGGCGTCGACGCCCGCCCGCGCCACGCCCAGCTCTGCGCGGCTGGCGGCGAGCGAGGCGTTCCGCTGGTCGGCCAGCGTCCGGACCTCTTGGAGCGACAAGGCTGCCGCCAGGAGCAGGAACATCGCGCCACCCATAGCTCCAGGCCCGGTTGCTAGAATGAGAACGCTCTCATCTGACAGGGTCGTACCTACATGCCCTCCTGTGCTTTGATGACCAGGTGAACCGTTTTTCCCCCTGAGCCGTTGAACGTGGATCGGTGAACCCCGGAGTGGGATGATGTCTCGA
>DATBAA010000848.1:0-3855 GCA_036271755.1 Myxococcales bacterium
ACATACTGCTGGTAGTTCTCCGTCGGAGTCAGCCCGTTGGCTTCGCCGAACTGTTTGATCTTGGCGATCTGCGAGAGCAGCACGCGCACGCGGAGCGGCGACCGCGGGTCGCGGATCACGTCTTCGATGGGCTTGCGCGAGGAGAGGAGCTGCAGCTCGCCCTCCGCCGACTGCGCGGCAGCCTGCACCGTGATGCAGCCGGTCGAGAGCGCCAACGCAGCGATCAAGCCAACCGACTTGTCTCTGAAGAGCATTCGCGGGACCAATACCTCGAACCGGCCGGGTGCTGGCGAGAGATTTACGCGCGCTGCCACTCCGCGATACGGTCTCTCGTGCGTTCGACTCTTCGGCGGCTGCTGCCTGCCCTGGCCGGCGCGGCCGCCTTCCTGATCCTGGTGTGGCCCGTCTTCGACCCGGAGATGCAGCTCTTCTTTCGCGACACGGGGCGCCTCTACTATCCAGTCAAGAAGTACATCGCCGAGCGCTTGCGGCACGGCGAGCTGGCGTTTTGGGATCCGTGGGTCGAGTCGGGCATTTCGCTCCTGGGCCAGATGTCGCCGGGCCTGCTTCATCCGTGGACCCTGTTGTATCTGGTGTTCCCGTTCGACCTGGCGTTCAAGCTGAACCACCTGCTGCCGCTGTTGCTCGCGGGCGTTGGCCTCTATCTTCTGGCGCGGCGGCTCGAGGTGTCGCGGACGGGCGCGTTTGCCGGAGCGCTGCTCTTCGGCGGCTGCGGCTATCTGGTCTCGCAGGCGGCGGCGAATCTCATCTATGTCGTCGGGCCCGCCGGAGTGCCGCTCGCGCTCGAACGCTTCGTCGCCTTCCTCGACAAGCCGTCGCGCGGCAAGCTGGTGGCGGCGTCCGCGCTGCTGGCGCTCTGCGCCTATGGCGGAGAGCCGCAGTCGATGCTGATGGGCGGCCTCATCGGGGCGGCGTTCGCGCTCAGCTTCCGCCCGCGCGCGCTCGGGCTCGTCGCCGCCTGGGGAGCCTTGGCGGTGGCGTTGAGCGCGCCGGTGGCGTTGCCCGCGGCGTCGCAGCTTCTGCGCAGCAAGCGCGCCGGCGGCGTGAACGCCAAGGAGACGAAGCATTTCGCCGTCTCGCCGTGGCGGCTGCCGGGCTTTGTCCTGCCCAATGCCTTCGACGATTCTCCCGCGGCGCCGTGGCCGCGAGCGGTGGCAACCGACACCTCGCCCTTCCGCGAATACTTCGACGACGTTCCTTTTTCGGCCAGCATCTACCTCGGCTCCGCGGCGCTGCTGCTCGCCTGCTTCGCTTTCGTCGATCGCCGTGGCCGCTTCTTCCTGCTGGGCGGCTTGGTGCTTGCCCTCGCCGCCACGGGCGAGAACCTGGGCGTGCAGACCTGGCTCAATCGATTGATTCCCGGCTACTCACTCTTTCGCTATGCCGAGAAGCAGGCTGGCTTCGCCTCGCTGCTCCTCGCGGTGGCAGCTGCCTTCGGGCTGGACGCCGCCTTCGACGGCTCGCGCAAGAAGAAGGCGCTGATCGCCGGCGCGGCGGCATCTACCGCGGCGTTCGCGGCAGCTGGGACCTTGCTGGTCACCCGCGCCGATTGGTTTCACGACTGGTTCGTCTCGGCGGGAACGCGCCATTCGCATCCCGCCGCCAGTGCGCTCGTGGAGGCCATCGCCGCGAGCGTGCGGCAGGAGGCGGCGGTGCTGGCGGCCGTCGCGACCGTCGCGTTGGTGGCGCTCTTGTGGCCGCGGCTGCCCGGCAAGGCCATCGTCGCCGCGATCTGCGGCGCGGCGCTCGTGGCCTCGGCGCGCTCGCAGCTGGTGACGCTGCCGGTGAAGCTCTTTCACGAGCCGCCTCCGCTGGCGAAGCAGCTCACCGCGATGGCCGGCCCGAGCGCCGGCCGCTGGCGGCTCTACGTGCGGCCCACGCTGGAGATCTACGAGACGGGACGCGACCCGCGCTGGCGCACCACGGAGGTTTCGCTGGAGCCGCTCTATCCGCACTTCGACTCGCTCTTCGGCATCGAAGGCATGGGCATTTACTTCAGCATCGACGATCTCAACTACTCCGACCTGGTCGCCTCCGAGGCGTCGCGCGCTTCCTACGAGCTCCTGACGCTGCGCTTCTTCGTCGCCATGCCCGGCGCGCTCTCCAAGCAGCGCATCGCGCGCGCGGGCTTTGAGCAGACTTACTTCGGCATGTGGATGCTCACGGCGCCGCCGCCGGGGCCGCGGGCGCGGCTGCTCGACCGCGTCGAGGTGGAAGGGTCCATGGAGGCGCTCCTCCTGCGCCTGCAGCGCGTCGACTGGTCGCGCACGGCGCTGCTGCTTCCGGCGGATGCCGCGGCAGTGCGGTCGATCAGCGGCGCCGCGGGCTCTCCGGGCGACGCCGCGTTGAATCGCATTTCGCCGGAGGAGATGGCCGTTTCGGTCGAGGCCGCCGCCACCTCGGTGCTGGAGGTGGGCGAGCACTACGACCCGGGTTGGAGTGCGACAGTCGACGGAGAGCCAGCGAAAACCGTGGCGGTGGACGGGGCGATCCTGGGTGCCGTCGTGCCTGCGGGCCGGCACGAGGTGCGGCTGACCTTCAATCCGGTTGGTTTATTCCTGGGGTTGATTGTTGCATTCGGGGCATTGATCGTTGTCTTCTCCGGCCCGGGGGTGCTCCATGCGTGCCAGCGTTTGCTGCGTTCTCGCTCTTCTCGCTTGCCAGTCCCGGCGAGACCCGCCGCCTGAACAGACCCAGACCGATCCGCTCCTCGAGGCGATGCTGGCCGAACCGGATGCGCCGCCGCCGCACGAGACGGCGTGGCCGGGCGACGGCACCCTGATCGCCTCTGCCCAGCCCCGGCTGAAGAAGGAGCTGCAGCTCGAGACCATGGAGTCTGCGCGCGCTTTCATCGACGCCGCGCCCGCGCAGATGACGGCGCACCAGCTGCAGCTCGCGGGCTTCTTCAAGGACTCGCTCTCCGAGGCCGCCTATTGGCACGAGGTGATTCGCAAAGACCCGAAGAACTTCGAGGCCGCGGTCACGGCGGCGCAGATCGACTACGGGCTGGGCGACCCGGAGCGCTCGCTCGAGGACCTGGTGCGGACGCCGGACGTTCCGCCCGTTCGCGCGGCAGAGGTCTATGAGCTGCGCTGCAACATCTACTTCCGCCTGCGCCACTTCCCCGAATCGATCGATGCTTGCAAGCACGCGGCGCAGCTCGACGACACGCTCGGCTATCGGACGCTGGTGAAGGCGCTCCTGGTCATGGGCAAGAAAAAGGACGGCCTCGCGCAGGCGCTCTTCCTGTCCGAGCAGCCTTCGCGCGCGCGCAATCCGAAGGTGCAGCTGGTGCTGGGCCTCGCCTGGCAGGTCAACGGACAGGAGGAGCAGGCGCTGTCGACCTGGAGGCTTGCGCATTTGCGGTGGCCGCACGACGTGCTCATCAACAAAGCGCTCAACGGACCGCGGCGCTTGCCCATCGAATGGGAGGTGGAGGAGATCCGCCAGGAGCACGACCGGGCGGCGCGCGATCTCGCCACCTGCGGCCTCTACTATACCGAGCTGGGAATGAAGGATCGCGCGGAGGCCTGCTATCACCGCTCCGAACGGCTGGCTTCCGGGCCGGCGCTGGCGGCGCAGCTGGTGCATCTGGGGCTGACCAATCAGCCCGACGCGTTGGAGCAGGCGCTCGAGGCGGCGAAGGCGAATTCGCACATCAACCTGGTCTCGGCGGTGGGCTGGCTCTACTTGCGCGGAAAGAAGCTCGACGAGGCAAAGACCTGGGCGGCCAAGGGTCTTTCCATGGACTCGTCCGACGTGAAGTCCGCCGCGCTGATGCAGGAGATCTGCGCCGCGCAAAAGGATTATCCGTGCGTCATCGAGAACCGGCGG
>DATBAA010000849.1:0-1600 GCA_036271755.1 Myxococcales bacterium
CCGGCCGCGATACGCAGGTCACCATTGCCATCTGGTCGTTCGCGGCGCTCTTCGCGTTCTGCTGGTCCGGCGCGGGGCTCGCGTGGGCCGTGGCTGCGCTCTTCGCAGGAGCCCGGAAGCGGCCGCGCGTCTTGCTCCCGGTCCTGATCGGCGGTCCCTTGTTTGCCGTGACTGGCCTGTTCCTCTGCAGCTTAGGCCGGGTCTACAGCGCCAATCAGGCTCACGGCTTCTCGGCAGGGCTGCACGGATTGTTCATCTATTTCGTCGCCCAGATTGTCGGCCTCAGCCACGGTTGATCGAGCGACGGCGCTCTCCAATATCTCGGAATCCGCCTCCTACCGGCGGAGGCGGCGCGAATGGCCGAGGCGGACTCGCGACGGCCTTGGAGCGGCCTCGCCGATGGGGTCCGGACAGATGCTGCGCAGCTTGCACGCCGCGCACTCCGCGCCGCTCCAGACGGCCTCGAAGAGCGCGGTGACGCGGTCGATGGTCTCGAAGTCTTCCGTGCAGACGCCGAGCTCGAAGTTGCGGCGGCCGTCGGCCTTGGCGCCCAGGCCCGCGCCGGTCAGGTTGGCGCTGCCGAAGTAGCACCAGGCGCCGTCGACGATGATCGCTTTGAAGTGCACTCTCGGGCAGATCTTCAACGAGAGCCCGCCGCGCACCAGGCGTGAGCGCGCGTCGAACGAAGCGCGGAACGGACGCGAGGGCAGCTCGGCGTGCAGCAGCCGCAGCGCGACGCCTCGCTGCGCCAGCTCGTCGAAGAGCTTCGTCACCGAGGCGAACTTGCCGTCGCGCTCGATCTGCATGTCCTTGACGTTGGCCGTCGCGATGCTCACCGACTCGCGCGCGAAGCGCAGCTTCTGCAGCACCACCTCGCGGTAGAGCTCGCTGCCCTGCAGCAAGTCGGCTTCGAAGGCGCGCACCAGAACGCAATGCCACGAAGCGCGCCAGCCGCAACTTTTACTGCGTGCAGCCCGCGGCGGTGCGGATGCCGTACTTGATGGCCGAGGCGTTGCCGGTGTTGCGCGAGTCGCGGCGGATGGACGGCCAGGCGGTGTCGGCCAGGCCGTGATCGTCGGTGACGAACGCATAGACGGTGCCGTCGCTGGCGACGAAGAGCCGGCCCGAGCAGTCGAGGATGCCGCCGCGGAAGATGTTGCCCTGCGGGTCGAAGCTCCAGGAGGTCTGGCCGTTCTCCAGCGCGAAGAGAAAGCCCTGGTCGCGCGGCAGGTAGATGTGGCCGTCCGAGCCCTGCAGCGGGACGTGGAGGCCTCCGGCAAGTCCGCTCAGCACCGTGGCGCGGGCCTGGGTGGCGGGCGTGAAGGCGACGAGCTCGTTCGCCGCGTCGCCGGTGTAGAGGCGGCCGTCGATGCCGATGGTCGGCAGGGACAGCGGCGCGGACCCGAGCGCGAGATTGGTGATCGCCGTGCGGGCTCCGTTGAAGGCGAGGATGTTGTTCATGCCCGCGGTGCTGGCGTAGACGTTGGTGCCGTTGGTGATGGGCCCGAAGAACTCGCAGCAGCCCGGCGGGCCGGCGGGGTTGGTGCCGGCCAGCTTGGTCGATCCGCCGACGGTGCCGTTGCCGGGAAGGTTGTGGAAC
>DATBAA010000850.1:0-4638 GCA_036271755.1 Myxococcales bacterium
CGCGTCAGGCGCCTGCTCCCGGCATTTCGCCCAGCGCCCGGATGAGGACCTCCCGCGGCTTGGCGCCATCGGCTGCTCCAACGATGCCGTCGCGCTCCATCCGCTCGATCATGCGAGCCGCGCGGTTGTAACCGACCCGCAATTTACGCTGCAAAAGTGAAATGGAAATGAAACGCATATCGGCCAGCGACGCGAGGGCTTGATCGTAGAGCTCGTCGGGGCCCTCGTCGTCCTGCGGCAGGCCTTCGCCGTCTTCCGCCCGTGGTTTCAGGATGTTGGGATCGTAGACCGGCGCGCCCTGCGCCTTCCAATGCTCGACGACCGCGTGGATCTCCTTCTCGTCCACGTATGGGCCGTGCACGCGGGTCAGGGTCGAGGTGCCGGGCGGCAAGATGAGCATGTCGCCCATGCCCAACAGGTTCTCCGCGCCGGGGGTGTTGATGATGGTGGCCGAGTCGTGGCGCGAGGCGACCTGGAAGGAGATGCGGGCGGGGAAGTTGGCCTTGATGACGCCGGTGACCACGTCGGTCGAAGGTCTCTGGGTAGCGACCATCAGGTGGATGCCGGCGGCGCGCGCCATCTGCGCGAGTCGCGCGATGTACGTCTCCACCTCGCGCGAGGCCACCATCATGAGGTCGGCCAGCTCGTCGATGATGATGACGAGATAAGGCAGCTTGCGCAGCTGCTCGGGCTCGGGCTCCGCGGGCAGCGTCAGCTGCTCGCCCGAGGCGATCTTCCGCTCGTTCTCGCGCAGCAGCGCCACGGCCGGATTGTCGGGCTCGGCGCGCTCCAGCTCGCCGTTCATCGCGCCTTGCGCGAGCTCGTGCGCGTCGAGCGACGGCGAGGAGAGATCGACGACGCGCTTCTCCTTGGGCTGCTTCGAGGGAATGCGCGCGCCGTTGCCCTCCTTCTCGACCTTCTTGTTGTAGCTGGCGATGTTGCGCACGCCGCAGTCGGCGAGCAGCTGGTAGCGGCGCTCCATCTCCTCCACGCCCCAGCGCAGGGCCATGGCGGCCTTCTTCGAGTCGGTCACGACCGGCAGCAGGAGATGCGGAATGCCCTCGTACACCGAGAGCTCGAGCATCTTCGGGTCGACCATGAGGAAGCGCACCTCCTCCGGCGTCGCGCGCAGCAGGATGGAGACGATCATCGAGTTGACGGCCACCGACTTGCCCGAGCCGGTGGTGCCGGCGATGAGCAGGTGGGGCATCTTCGCCAGATCGGCCACGTAGGGCAGGCCCTCGATGTCCTTGCCCAGGCACATGGCGAGCTTGCTCTGCGACTTCTGGAACGCGTCCTGCTCCACCAACTCGCGCAGCACCACCGTCTCGCGCGTCTTGTTGGGCACCTCGATGCCGACCACGCCCTTGCCGGGAATGGGCGCGACGATGCGGACGCGCATGGCCTCCATGGCCATGGCCAGATCGTCCGACAGAGACGCGATGCGAGACACCTTCACCCCGGCCGCGGGCAGGAACTCGAACATGGTCACCACCGGGCCGGGACGGATCTGCGTCACCTGGCCCTGGATGCCGAAGGAGGCGAGCTTCTGGCGCAGCTTCTCGGCGGTGGCGGTGAGGCCGTCGCGGTCGAGCGGCAGGTGCTGCGAGGCCTCGCCGGTCAAGATGGTGATGGGCGGAGGAGTAAAGGCGCTGATGCCCTTGGCCAGCTTGAAGCTGTCGCCCTTGAATTCGACCGGCACGGGCACCGGCTTGGGCAAAGCGGTCGCCGGCACGGGCTTGGGCAGCGCGCGCTGCTCGACGATCTGCGGGGCGGCGGCTGAAGGCTTCGCGGCCTCTGGAGTGGCGGGCTTCTTGGCGTCGCCGTCGTCGAGATCGAAGGGGACCGGCGCGGCGGGGTTCGGGTCGGTGTCGGGGACGGCCGGCGTGGGCGCGGCTTCGGCGCGCTTCGTCTTCTTTGGCTTGTTCGCGATGGGCAGCACGGCCGGGACGGGCTCGCGCGGATCCTGCGGCGGCTCTTCGAGCGCCGCGAGTGCGAGCGCTTCCGGCTTCACCTTGGGCTTCTTGGGCGTGACGATGCGCGCGTCTTCTTCTGCGCAGAGCAGCTCGGCTTCGGTTTCGTCCGCGCCCGCGGCGGCAGCCTCGCGCGCCCTGGAGATGGCCGCGGCGGCTCCGCGAAACGCCAGCGCTCCGCCGGCGACGCCCAGCTTCGCCGCGCCCTTGGCGGCATGCAGCGCCCAGAGATCGGTGGCGACGGTCAACGCAGCACAGGCGACGGCAAAGAGCAGCACGGCGGCGCCCGGCACCGAGAGCGCGCTCTTGGCCGCCCCGGCGGTGACCGCGCCGATGGCTCCGCCCGGCGCGTGCCCCTGCAGCCGGAAACGAACCAGCAGATCGACCAGCGCCATCGTGCAAAGCGAGAAGAGCAGCCACGATGCGGCCCGCGCGAAAGAGAGCTTGGGCCGCCCGAAGAGCAGCGCGCAGGCGACGACGACGAGAAAGAGCGCGATGGCGTACCCGCCGGCGCCCGCGACCTCCAAGAGCGACGACGCGAGGCCCTGGCCCACCGGGCCCGCCCAGTTGGCGCTGGCCGAGCGGGGCTCGTACGAAGAGAGCCCGAGCAGCAGCAACATGGCGAAGCCACCCAGCAAAATGCCGGCGACGGGTTTCTTCCAGCCAACCTGCTCGCGCGCCTTCGACTGCGCGCCCCCACTCTTCCCCTTGCGACCCATCCGGATGCCTCCCGCGCGGCGTGCAGGGACTGTAGGGGGGGTCCGCGTTCCGTCAACTTTTTGCGCCCCGAAGCGTCGCAAAGGAGCGCTTTACAGGGGCATCGGCCCATCTTATAGCTGCGCTTTTCTCGCGGGGTTTTCCTACTCTTCTCAAGGAGCGCGATGGAAGTCCGCTGCGACAAGTGCCAGGCCCGCTACCGGGTCGACGATGCCCGCATCGGCCCGCAGGGCCTGACCATGCGCTGCGGAAAGTGCCAGAACACCTTCAAGGTGACCCGGCCAGCAGCGGGCGCGCCTGCCCCAGCGCCGGCAGCCGCGAAGCCGCCGGCGCCCAGGCCGCCACCTCCAGGCGAGCTGCCCACTCCGGGCGGCGCCACCGAGATGCTCTACATTCCGCCCAAGCCGGCGGCCGCCAAGCCGCCGGCAGTGGCCAGCAAGCCGGTTCCGGCCCGTCCCACGGCGCCCGCCAAGCCCGCCGCGCCCGCCGACGAGGGCGCCGGCCGGACGATGATGTTCCAGACGGGCAACGTGAAGAGCCCCGCCGCGAAGCCGCAGCCGCAGATGGAGCCCGAGAAGGGCATGGCGACGCTGGTCCAGGCGGCACCGCCCAAGCACTTCGAGACCAAGCCGCCGCCAACCGAAGATGCCGAGGCCGGCTCCACCATGGTCTTCGCTCCTCCGACGGCGTCGCCCAAGGCCGCGCCGAAGATCCCTTCCAAGCCGGCTCCGACGCCGATGCCGGGAGCGAGCGACGACGTCGCGGGCGCCACCATGATGTTCGGCACCGCCCCGCTGGCGAAGGACGCCAACACGCCGGCCACCGCGGTGCGCCCGCCGACGGCGGACGATCCAGGCCCGCCCGTCTCTGCCGAGCCCGGAGCCGAGTCGGGAGACGAGCCGGCCGCGCAGTCCGCCGCGCCCGAAGAGGCCGAAGCTCCCGACGCCGGCCGTCCGGAAGGCACGCAAGAGTCCACGCCGGTCGACACCGAGGCGCCCGAGGCGGCAGGTCCCGCCGGAGGCCGGTTCGACAAGGCGCCTCCCAAGGGTCTGCTCATCGGGGTCGCCGCGGGTCTCGCGGTGCTGGTGCTGGCGCTCCTGGGCGTGGTGGCGTTCAAGAAGATGGGCTCGCGCCCGCCGCCGCAAGCAGCCATCGACTCGATGAACGCCGCCCTGGGCGACGCGGACAAGGACACGCTGGCATCTCTCGCCTCCGCCGAGTCGAAGGCCAGGGACGCGCTGGACGAGGCCGGACCCAAGGCGAAGTTCCCCGACGGCGCGGCCACCTTCGCGCGCATCGAGGTGCAGCTCGCGGACGCCTACAACGACCAGGCCGCGCGCCTCACCGAGCTCTCCGGCAAAGAGACGGACGAGAAGAAGAAGGCCGACGACGACGCCAAGGCCGCCGATCTGACCAAGCAGGCCGACGCCAAGCTCAAGTCCGCGCTCGACACCGCGGGGGCCGCGCTGAAGAAGTCCACCGACTCCACCAACCTGATCCTGGCGCTGTGCGATTACTATCGCGCGAAGCGCTCGCCGACGAACCTGACCAAGTTCATCAAAGCCGCCCAGGCCTACAAGGCCGACGAGGCGCAGATCGCCTTCATCCAGGGAGCGATGATCGCCCAGCAGGAAGAGGGCTTCGAGGCCGCGGTGCAGCCGCTCAAGCAGGCCATCATCGGCATGCCCACGAGCGCGCGGGTGCACTACCGGCTGGCGCTGGTCTATCTGGCCATGAAGGACGAGGCGGCAGCGTCGGCCGAGCTCAAGACCACGCTGCAGATCTCGCCGCAGCACGAGCGCGCCAAGGCTACACTGGACGGCATGACCGCGGGGCCCAAGTAGATGACCGACAAGCCAGGCAGGCAAGAAGACGAATGGTTCGCGCGTGAAGACGCGGAGCGGCTGCGCAAGCTGCACGCGGAGGAGCAGGCGCGCATGCAGTCCTC
>DATBAA010000851.1:0-3270 GCA_036271755.1 Myxococcales bacterium
TCCGGAGAGACGAGGGAGCGCGAGCTGTCGTTGCCAGCGTCTACGACGACGCGGCGGCCGTCTAGTTTTACGCGGCCTTCGGCGAAGAGGGCGATGGAGCGCGGGTAGATGCGGTGCTCCTGGACCAGCACGCGCGCCGCCAGGGTCTCTTCCGTATCGTCGTCGAGGACGGGCACCACCGCCTGCATGACGATGGGGCCGGAGTCGGTGCCTTCGTCGACCAGGTGCACGGTGCAGCCGGCGACGCGGACTCCGGCGGCGACGGCCTGGCGGACCGCGTGCAATCCCGGAAACGCCGGCAGCAGCGCCGGATGAATATTGAGTATCTTATTCTCAAAGGATCGCAACAAAACGGGCGTCACCAGCCGCATGAAGCCGGCCAGGCACACCAGGTCCACGCCGTGCTGGCGCAGCTCGGCCACCACCAGCTCGTCGTAGGCCTCTCGCGACGGCGCGCTCTTGTGCGGCAGCACCCGGCAGGGCACTCCGGCGCGCGCTGCCCGCTCCAAGGCTCCCGCGCCCGGAACGTTGCAGATCAGCACCGCCACCTGCGCCTGCACCGCCCCGCGCGCGCAGGCGTCGAGGATGGACTGCAGATTCGATCCGCTGCCCGAAGCGAGAACACCCAGCCGCATCATCCCTGCACGACCACCTCTGGCTCGGCCAGCCCCGGCGCATCCTCGATGATGCCGATCTCGAACGCTTCCAGCCCCCGGCCCTTGAGCAGCGCCAGCGCGGGCTGCACGTCGCCGCGCGAGACCACCGCGCACATGCCGACGCCCATGTTGAAGGTGCGCAGCATCTCGTCGTCCGCGACGTTGCCCGCTTTCTGGATGCGCGAGAAGATCTCCGGCACCGGCCACGAACCCTTGCGCAACACCGCCCGCGTCTCCGCCGGCAGCACGCGCGGAAGGTTTCCCGGCAACCCGCCGCCGGTGATGTGCGCGAAGGCGTGCACGTCCACCTCGTCGCGCAGCGCCAGGCAGTCCTTCACGTAGATGCGCGTCGGCACCAGGAGCTCGTGCGCCAGCTCGGGAGTGATCTTCTCCTCGAACACTTTGCGGGCCAGAGAAAAACCGTTGGAGTGCAGGCCGGAAGAGGCGAGGCCCAGCACCACGTCGCCCGCCTTCATCCGCGAGCCGTCCAAGATGCGGCTCTTCTCCACCACGCCTACGCAGAAGCCCGCCAGATCGTACTCTTTGTTCGAGTAGAACCCGGGCAGCTCTGCCGTCTCGCCGCCGATCAAGGTGCAGCCGGCCTGGACGCAGCCCTCGGCGATGCCCTTGATGACCTGCTCGGCCTCCGCCGCGTCCAGCCTGCTGGTGGCGAAGTAGTCGAGAAACACCAGCGGCTCGGCCCCGCACACCACCACGTCGTTGACGCTCATGGCGACGAGATCGATGCCCACCGTGTCGTGCTTCCCGGCCAGGAACGCCAGCTTGAGCTTGGTGCCCACGCCGTCGGTGCCGACGACCATCACCGGCTCGTCGTAGCCCTTGGGCAACTGGAACATGCCGCCGAAGCCGCCGATGCCGGCCAGCACCTCCTTGCGCGCGGTCCTCTGCGCGTGCGGCTTGATGCGCTCGACCAGCGCGTCGCCTTCGTCGATGTCCACGCCCGCGTCGCGATAGGTGAGGGATTTCATCGCCGCCGGATATAGCAGAAAAAGGGAAAGCTTCGCGGCGTCTGATACGGTCTACGCATGCCGCGATTCCTGCGCTTCTTCACGCGCGTCACCGCCTTTCGCATCGGCTTGGGTACGGGCCTCTTGTTCGCGCTCCTGCACATCGTGCAGGTGGCGGGGCGGGCCGAGCTTCCGCTGCTTACGCGTTCGGAGACGGCGCTCTTGGACCTGCGCTTCAAGCAGCGCATGGCGCTCAACCCGCTGCGGCCGTCGGGCAACATCGTCGTCGCGGCCATCGACGAGGCGGCCATCGCCCGCTTCGGCCGCTGGCCCTGGGACAGGCGCGTGGTGGCCTCGCTGGTGGACAAGCTCAACGACGAGGGCGTGAAGGCCATCGGCTTCGACATGAGCTTGTCGGATGAAGACCTGGGCGCGAAGTTCGCCGGCGCCAAGCGCTACCGCAAGCGGTTCGAGGACATTTCGCTGGCGGCTCCGCGCAACAAGGTGGCCATCGATCGCTTCGGCGAGGCAGAGTCGGACATCGCAGGCGCAGCCTCCGCGCTCAAGCAGCTCTCGCGCGAAGTGAAGCCCGAGGGCGACCCCATCTACAAGGCGGCCCGCGGCCGGCTCGACGACGGCGCGCAGAAGCTCAGCGCCTCTCGCGCGCAGTTCGACGAGCTGGTGAAGCGCAACCAGGAGTTCGCCAGCGAGCTGGACCACGACCTGGAAGGACTGGACCCCGACACCATCATGGGCGCCTCGGTGGCCAGGGCCGCGGGCAAGGTCGTCATCGGCTGGGTGGCGCTGACCCAGGGCGAGATGACGCTCAACGCGCAGGACGCCGAGGAGCACGTGCAGCGCATCGCCCGCGCCCAGCTGCACACGCCCGAATACCGCGAGACCCAGAGCGACGGCAGCGAGCGCGCCACGCCCACGCCCAAGACCTGGCTGAAGGAGTACGCCGGCCTGCGCGCGCCGCTGCCGCCCATCGCCAAGGGCGCCAGCTGGTTCGGCTTCTTCAACACGCTGCCGGACGCGGACGGCGTCATCCGCCACGTCGCGCTCGCCATCCAGGTGAAGGGCCGCTACTTCCCCTCGCTGGAGGCGGCGGTGACCGGCATCGCGCTGGGCATCAAGCCTTCGGACATCACGGCGGTCACCGCCAACAAGACCGACGGCGACATCCTCGGCATCGACTTCGGCGGCAAGCGCTTCGTGCCCACCGACGCGCGCGGCCTGATGGAGATCGACTACTTCGGCAAGGACGGCACCTTCCAGAACCTCTCCATCGCCGACATCCTGGACGGCAAGCTCGACGGCAAGCTGCAGGGCAAGCTGGTGCTGGTCGGCGCCACGGCACAAGGCACGTTCGATCAGCGCGTCACGCCCTTGAACAAGAGCACCGCCGGCATCGAGACCCACGCCAACGCGGTAGAGACCATCCTCTCGAGCAAATTCCTCGTGCGGGGACCGGTCGTCGAGGCCGTGGAGGTGCTGGTGCTCATCGCGCTGGCGCTGCTCTTCGCGTTCATCTTCTCCAAGGTGAAGGTGCAGTTCGCGCTGCCGGTGGCGGCGCTCTCGGCGGTGGCCATCTGGGCCGGCTCGTCGGTGGCGTTCTGGAGCGGCTACGACCTCTTCGCCGCGCT
>DATBAA010000852.1:0-8685 GCA_036271755.1 Myxococcales bacterium
CCACGGTCCCCTGGCGCGCGATGGCGGTGAGCGTGTCGACGGCGTTGTCCGTCTCGTTCAGATCCAAGGCCAGCTCGAGCCGGAAGTCGAGATCTTCGAGGGTCCGTTCGGGCAGCTGGCAGGCGCGGAAGATGTACTCCAGGCTCTCCCTGCCCTTCCCCAGCTCCTTGGTGGCAAAGGCGGCGTCGAAGAGCGCGTCGTGCTGCTCGGCGGTGGAGAGCCGCTCGAAGCGCGGACCTTCGCTGGCGATCAGCAGCCGCGAGGCCCCGGCATAGTCCTGGCGGGCGATGGCGAAATGCGCATCGCGAAGGGCCTGCCGTTCAGCCGCGAGCGGATCGGGCGGCAATGGCTGGGAAGCTGGCTTCGCCGTGGCGCAAGCGCAGAGAAGCGCCAGCGCCGGCAAGCAAATCCTCATCGCTCGCGTCTAGCACGCGAACCGCTTCAGCCAAAGGGCGAGCACTTCACCTGCGAAGTCGTGGTCGCGATGTTGTTCTCCGGGTGGCAGTCGCCGATGAGCGAGTTGATGTCCACCACCGCCTTGACCGTCACCATCTGGTTCTGCGGCGGCTGGATCCAGGTGACGCTCACCTGCTCGGAATCTCCGGGCTTGAGCGCCTTCGTGGTCAGCTGCTGGCCAATGTGCGCCTCGGTCCCGTCCGCGAGCACCGCGAAGAAGTCCACCGTGACGCCCGGCTGCGCATCGACCGCGCCGCCGTTGTAGACCACGCTGGTCAGCGTCGCGCCGGTGGTCGCGCAGTTGGTCATGTCCGCCGTGGCCTCGCAGATGGACAAGTCGGGCGAGCTGAAGACGCCCTGCCCCTGCACGTTCTGGCGGAAGTTGTTGGTGGCCGGCGTGTTCCAGAACGGCGTCTCGGGGAACGGCAGCGTGCCATCCAGGTTGACGTTGCCGACGTGGTACGTGTGCTCGTTCCAGACGCTCCGGGTGTTGACCCATTTGTCGCTCGGGCTCTTCAACGCCTTGAGGCCGACGTTGCCCGAGCCGAGGACGTTGTCGTTCCAACTGCACTTGGTGGTGCAGACGTCGTTGTTGGGCACCAGGATCTTGGCGCGGCCGGTGCCGTCGATGTCCGCGACCACCGGCATCTCGTAGGCGGTGCAGCTGGCGTTGTTCTCGTTGATCAGCTGGGTGCCCGTCTTGCCGTCCAACACCTGGAAGGTGCACTGGTCGGAATAGACGACGTTGGGGTTGCCCTTGCCTTCGAAGTCGAAGACCGAGCTGCCGGTGCTGCCCGAGCAGTCGAAGGTGTCGGTGCTCCAGATGAAGCCCGCGCCAGGCTTCCACACCGAATATTTGCTCTGGGTGGCGATGCCCACCTCGGGCAGCCCGTCGCCGTCGAAGTCGGCGATGGTCGGCGCGCCTCCCGGGTCGAAGGTCTCGCCGCCGCATTGGCCGCTGTCGGCCGGCAGCGGAATGGGGTCCACCAGGAGGCCGCCAGTCCAGTCGTGGATGCTGAGGAATCCCTGCGCGACGGTGACGATCTGCGGGTGCTGCTCGGTCGGCGAGAGCGCCATGGTAGCGCCGTAGGCGGCAAAGTTGGCGATGGCGGGAAAGCCGTCCGGACAGTTCGCGCCGTCGCCGCCGGCGCAGGCGCGCCCGCCCGTCGTGTGGACGCCGTCGCCGTAGAGCGGCTTGCAGACGAAGCCCGTCGTCGAAGATGACGAGGGCAGCAGCTTGAAGGCCTGGTTGCCGGTGATGATCTCGGGGACGCCGTCCAGGTCGATGTCGGCGATGGTCGTCAGCGCCCCCTCGCCGTTGTTGCCGATGGCGCCGGCGTCGTTGGTCTGCGCGCACAAGACTTCGCCGGTGGCCGCGTTGACGACCGCATTGCCCACCACCACCTGGGCCGGGCCCGTGGCGCTGAGGAGCCGCGCGATGGCCGGCGCGCCCCACCACACCTGCACCTCCGGCGTGGTCCACAAGGTGCGGCCGTCGCTGCCGAAGGCGATCAGGCCGCCGTGCTCGTGCGCATGCTTGGGCGCCGCCTTGGGATTGCAGTTGACGGGATTGTTCGGATCGGCGCACGGAACGTCGTTCGGGTCCCAGCGGCCGGTGATGAAGCAGGTCTCGCCGGTGCCCATGCAGTCGCCCGCGGCGATGCCCGCGGTGGCGTTCACCTGGCCGTCGGGGCCAAGGACATCCTTGGGAGCCGTCCAGATGAGCGACGAGTCATTGCCGTTGATGGCGCGCATCACCCCTTGCGACTCGAGGAATTCATCGATGCCGCCGGCGCGCAGGAAGGTGTTGAAGACCACCGCCGGCGCCGCGTCGGCCGCGTGCAGGCGCATCACCACCGGCGTGCTCATCACCTCGAAGTAGTCGGGGTTGTCGACGTCTGCGCGAAAGTCGGTGGGGCCGTTCGGGCCGTTGGGGCCGGCCGGCGTGTTGAAGGGCCACCACCACTCGTGCGCCGGCTGCTCGAAGGCGCCGTGGGGCACGAAGATGCAGGCCGGGTTGGGCGCCGTGCAGCTGGGCGAAGAGGCGAGGCAGATTCCGTTGGAGCAGAACTGACCGCTGGGGCAGGTGACGGCCGCGCAGGCGTTGGCGGCGGGCGCGGTCGCGTTGGGCTTGCAGGTGCCGTCGGACTGGCAGGTGCCGTCGCCGCAGTCGGCGTCCTTGGTGCAGCCGGCCACCGGCAGGATGTCGCAGTTCTCGTCGATGTTCGGATCGCAGGCGGCCGCCGGCTTCTGGCCGCTGCCGCACGCCACCATCGCGATCGCCCCCAGACCAACCCACCAACGCCCGACCTGCATCGCTGAAGCCTCCTCTGGCTGCCGGCAGGTTGTGGACGGCTCTGCCAGGAAGCAAGCGGGCGTCTGGCCCCAAGCCGTTGAAGAGAAAACAATCCGTCTCTCCGGGCGTTTATGACCAGCCGGTCAAAATACCCTTGCGCGATTTATGACCAGCCGGTTAGAAACCCGCCCGCCAATTCTTGACCCGCAAGTCACCAACGAGAGCCGCTTGCCCCGCCACGCCGATCCCAACGCCAAGGACGCCCTCGTCGCCGCCGCACGCGCGGAGTTCGCCAAGAAGGGCCTGCGCGGCGCCCGCATCGAGGACATCACCAGCGCCTGCGGCCTCTCCAAGGGCGCCTTCTACCTGCACTACCCGTCGAAGGAGGCGCTCTTCGGCGAGCTCGTCACCGCCTTCGCCACCGTCACGCAGGAAGCCACCAGCGGCCGCAAGGATCTCTTGCAGCAGTTCCTCGAGCAGCACGGGCCGGTGACGTCCAAGGACGTGCAGCAGAAGTCGGAGCGCTACCAGAAGCTGCTCGAGCTGGAGATCGCCCAGGACCTGGCGCTGCTCGAGCACCTCTGGGCCTACCGCGACGTGGTGGGCGTGCTGGTGCGCGGCTCGCAGGGCACCAGCTTCGAGGGCTTCATCTGGACCATGACCGACGGCGAAGTGGACCGCGTGCAGGAGGACTTCACGCGCTTCCAGGGCGGCGCCTGCCGCAGCGACATCCCCATCGAGATGGTGGCCTCGCTCATCGTCGGAACCTACCTGCTCTTGGCCATGCGCATGAGCCGCATTAGCGAGAAGCCCGATCTGGCCGAGTGGGCCCGCGGGCTGCACACGCTCATCCGCGAAGGCAGCGCGCCGGTCGAAGACATGAAGCCTGCAAAACCACGGAGCCTCAATTGAAGCCCTCCATCGCCATTCTTCTTCCCGCCGCCGGCATCGCAGCGCTCCTGGTGGCTTTCTCGGCTCGCGCCAAACCGGCTGCCCCGGCAGCGGTGGCAGCGGCGCCCGCGGTGAGCCTCGCGAAGGTCTCGCAGGTGAAGACGACGCCCAGCGAGCAGATCACGGGCGCGCTCGAGCCCGCGCGGCAGCTGCGGATGGCGTTCGAGACCCCCGGCCGGCTGGCGCGCATCCTCGTCAAGAAGGGCGCGGCCGTCAGCCAGGGCCAGCTCATCGCCCAGCTCGACACCGAGATGGCCGACGCGCAGGTGGCCCAAGCCGAGGCGGCAGTGAAATCGGCAGAAGCCCAGACCGCGATGGCCACCGACACCGAGCAGCGGCAGACGCAGCTGGGCGTCAGCGGCGCGGTCAGCGAGCAGCAGCTGCGCAACTCGGCGCAGACCGCGCTGGGAGCGGCCGCGCAGCTGCAAGCCGCCAAGGCGCAGCTGGCCCAGATGCGCGTGATGCGCAAGCGCCACGATCTGCGCGCGCCCTTCGCGGGAGTGCTCGTCGACGCGCCCGATCAGGTGGGCACGACCGTGGCCATCGGCTCGGCGCTCTTCACGCTGGAGCAGCTCGACACGCTGGTGCTGAAGCTCACCGTCAGCGACGCGTCGCGCGCGGCCTTGAAGGCGGGCGCGCGCCTTCCCGTCTCGGCGGTCTCGGGCAGCGCGCGGTCGGACGGCGCTTATGTGCGGCTGGTGCTGCCGTCGGCTGACGCCTCGACCCGGCGCGTGCCGGTGGAGGTGGTGGTGCCCAACCAGGACGGCCGCTTCACCGCGCACACGCTGGCCCGCGCGACGCTGCCTCTCGGCGCCGCCGGCGACGCGCTCTCGGTGCCTTCGAGCGCGCTCAGCTCGCAGGGCGGCGACCACGTCTACATCGTCGAGAACAGCGAGCTGAAACGCATTCCGGTGGACGTCCTCGACCGCGGCGCAAGCCAGATCGTCCTGCGCTCCGCGGTGCCGCTGGTGAGCGTCGTCGACTACCCCGCAGCCGACCTCGCCGACGGCGTGAAGGTCTCGGTGAAATAGTCATGTCCCTCAGCGACGTCGCCATCAAGCGTCCCGTCTTCACCAGCATGATGAGCCTCTGCCTCATCGTGCTGGGCGTCCTGGGCTTGAAGCGCCTGGGCACCGATCTCTTCCCCGACGTGAACTTCCCCGTCGTGATGGTGACCACCGTCTACAAGGGCGCGGGTCCGGGCGAGATCGAGACCCAAGTCACCAAGCCGTTGGAGGACGCGGTCTCGGGCATCAGCGGCATCGACAAGGTGCACAGCTGGTCGCGCGAGAACGCCAGCACCATCGCGGTGCAGTTCAAGCTCTCGGAGAGCCTCGACCGCGCGACGCAGGAAGTGCGCGACAAGGTGGCGGGCGCCATCTCGCAGCTGCCCCACGACGCCGACGCGCCCAAGGTCGAGCGCGTGGACATCGGCGCGGCGCCCATCCTGACCTACGCGGCGGCGGCCGACTTGCCCTCGCAGAAGTTGCACAGACTGCTGGAAGACCGCGTCCAGCCCGCGCTGCAGCAGCTGGAGGGCGTGGCCGAGGTGCGGCTGACCGGCGGCGACGTCCGCGAAGTGCAGGTGGAGATCGATCTCGACAAGGCCAAGGCCGCGGGCGTCTCGCCGTACGACATCGAGCAGCGCATCGGCCTCGCCAACCTCAACCTGCCGGCGGGCCACGTCTCGCTCGGGCCGGCGGAGATGACCGTCCGCACGTTGGGGCAGTTCAAGGACGTCAAAGAGATCGCCGCGCTGCCCGTCGCCGTGAGCAAGACCGGCTCGCAAGTGCGCCTCGACGAAGTGGCCACCGTCACCGACGGAGTGGCCGAGCGGCGCACCGTCGCGCGCCTCAACGGCCAGGACGCCATCATCTTCGAGGTGGTGAAGCAGCCCGGCGGCAACACCGTGCAGATCGCCGATCAGGTGAAGGCCACGCTGGCCCGGCTGGCGCCGTCGCTGGAGGGAAACTTCCAGGCCAGGCTGCTCATCGACCAGAGCGAGATCATTCGCGCCAACGCCCACGAAGTGTACGTCGCGCTCTTCTTCGGCGGCGCCATGGCGATCTTGATCATCCTCATGTTCCTGCTCGATCCGCGCGGCACGTTCATCTCGTCCCTGGCGCTGCCTACGTCGGTGATCGGCACCTTCTTCGTCATGTTCGTGCTCGGCTACACTCTCAACCAGATGACGCTCTTGGCTCTGTCGCTGGCCATCGGTTTACTCATCGACGACGCGGTGGTCGTGCGCGAAGCGATCACGCATCGGCTCGATCAAGGTGAAGAGCCTGCGAGCGCGGCGTCGAACGGCACGCGCGACGTGGGCCTGGCGGTGCTGGCAACGACGCTGGCGCTGGTGGCCGTCTTCGTGCCGGTGGCGTTCATGCCCGGCATCGTCGGCCAATTCTTCAAACAATTTGGGGTCACCATCAGCGCGGCGGTGCTGATTTCACTCTTCGTCAGCTTCACGCTCGACCCCATGCTCTCGGCGCGGTTGGCCAAGGCGCGCAAGCCCGGCGAGCAGCTGAAGCATGGGCGCGTGGCGCAGTTCTTTTTCGACCTGTTCGCCAGCTGGGAGCGCGCCTACGAGACGATCTTGCGCTGGGTGCTGGCGCACAAATGGACCACGCTGGGCCTCACCGCCCTGCTCTTCGCCGGCTCCATCGCGGCGGCCTCGAAGCTCTCGGCCAGCTTCATCGACCCCGAGGATCACGCGCAGCTGATCGTCGACTTGAAGCTGCCCGACGGCGCGTCCTTGGAGCTCACCACCCAGCGCGCCGCCCAGGCCGAGGCGCTGCTGAAGAAGATCCCCGAAGTGACCGACCTCTACGCAATCGTCGGGCCGCTCGGAGAAGTGAACAAGGTGCGCATGCGCGCCCTCCTCACCGCCAAGGAATCGCGCAAGAAGGACATCGAGACGTTGAAGGACGAGGCGCGCGCGCAGCTGACGGGCTCGCTCCCGGCGACGGAGGTGACCGTCTCCGACCCGCCCACCATCGAAGGCCAGGGAGACTTCTTCCCCATCATGATGCGCTTCACCGGCCAGGACCTGAACGAGGTGATGAAGCACGCCCGCTTCATCGCCTCTGTGCTCAAGGAGACGCCGGGCACGGCCGACGTGCGCATCGAGGCCAACCCGCCCAAGCCGGAGCTGGCCGTGACAATCGACCGCACCCGCGCCGAGGATCTGGGGCTGCCGGTGGCGCAGATCGCCTCGCAGCTGCGGCTCGCCATCGAGGGAGACGTGCCCGCCAAGCTGCGCGAAGGGAAGTTGGAGACCGACATCCGCGTGAGGCTGGCCGAGAAGGATCGGAAAAACCCGGATCGGATCCGCGGCATGGACATCTTTACACCTGCGCCGTTCGGGGCCGGCGCGTCCCCTCGTGGGCCACACCTCTTGAGCGACGTCGCGCAAGTCTCGCTGCAGGACGGCCCTTCGGTGATCGAACATGAGGATCGCGAGCGGCAGATCGCCGTCTATGCGCAGCTCGCCACCGGCGCGGGCCTGGGAGACATCGCGACTCGCCTGCGCAAGGCCGTGAGCAGCCACGAGATGCCGGCCGGGTACGGCGTGAAGTACGACGGCCAGATCAAGACGCTCGACGAGCAGAACGACGCCTTCGCGGGCGCGTTCGGCCTGGCGTTCGTCTTCATCTTCATGGTGCTGGCCTCGCAGTTCGAATCCTTCAAGCACCCCTTCACCATCATGGCCTCGCTGCCGCTGGCTTTGATCGGCGCCTTGCTGGGCCTGCTGGTGACGGGCAAGCATCTCTCGCTGGGTGCGATGATCGGCGTCATCCTGCTGATGGGTCTCGTCACCAAGAACGCCATCCTGCTCGTCGACGGCGCGCTGCAACGGCTGCGCGCGGGCGACACCATCGACCAGGCCCTCTTGAGCGCCGGACCGCGCCGGCTGCGGCCCATCTTGATGACCAGCTTCGCCATGGCCATCGGCATGGTGCCCACCGCCATCGGCACCGGCACCGGGGCGGAGTTTCGCGCGCCCATGGCCATCGCCGTCATCGGCGGCGTCATCACCTCGACCGCGCTCACCTTGCTGGTGGTGCCGGTCATCTTCGCCGGAGTAGAGAAGCTGTCGCTCGGACGGCTGTTCGGGCGCGGGAAAACGACTTCGCCCGAACCGGCCATGGTGGCCGCGGCATCTATCGCCACTGCTGGCGCTGAAGCGCGCGGCGCCACGCCTGCCCTGCACGGATAAGGACGCACGCACATGAACGGCTTTCGTACAGTCGGTTTGATCCTCTCGCTCGCCATCCCCGCTGTTGCACAGACGCCGCCTCCTCCTCCGGAAGCCGGCGCCAACCTGCGCAAGGTCTCGCTGCAGGAGGCGCTGCAGCTGGCCGCTAAACAGGGTCCGGACGTCGCCGCCGCGCGGGCGCAAGCGCAGATCGCGCATGCCCAGGTGGACCGCGCCTGGGGCGCCTGGCAGCCAGATGTGGTGGCGAACGGCCAATACGACCACACCAACGGCGCCGCGGCGGTGGACTTCCGCCCGCTGCTGACCGCCGCCGGTCTGCCGCCCAACTCCTTCGGGCCGCAGCCGTTGACCATCGTCGGCCAGAACAACTGGTTCGGCAACGCCTCCGTCAGCCAGCCGCTCTTCACGCCGCAGGGCATCTTCGGCATCGGCGCGGCCAAGGCCGGGGCGGAGGCGGCCGATCGCGGCGCCGACCAGGCCCGCGAGCAGATTTTGCTCTCGGTGGCCCGCGCCTACCTGGGCCTGCAGGGCCTGGAAGGACTGCTCCAGGCCGCCCGCGACGCGGAGAAGGTCGCGCTGCGCCGGGAAGACGACGCCAAGGCGCGCATCAACGCCGGCACCGACGTGGAGATTGGCCTCTTGCGTGCCCAGACCGAAACGGCCAGCGCCCGGGTGCAGATCGCCAACATCATCGGCCAGCAGCAGAACCTCTTGCCGCTGCTCGAGGCGCTGACCGGCGAGGCCGTGGCGCCCATGCCCTTCG
>DATBAA010000853.1:0-4961 GCA_036271755.1 Myxococcales bacterium
AGGAGAAGGTGAAGGCCGACAAGGCCATCGATTCGGTGAAGCCGGACGACTACGACGCGCTGCTCATCCCGGGCGGCCAGTCGCCCGACCACTTGCGGGTCGACAAGCGGTTCGTCGACTTCGTCAAAGCCTTCGAGACCGCCGGGAAGCTGATCGCGGCCGTCTGCCATGGTCCGCAGCTGTTGGCCGCCGCGCACCTGGTGAGGGGCCGCAAGCTGACCGCCTGGGCGACGGTGCAAGACGACCTGAAGCAGATGGGCGCCAACGTCGTCGACGAAGAAGTGGTCCGGGACCGCAACTGGATCACCAGCCGCAAGCCGGACGATCTCCCGGCCTTCTCGGCAGCCATCATCGAGGCGCTGGAGGGCGACGACGCTCCGCCCGTGCACAAGGGAGACGCCCCGTCCGCGCATCCTTGAGAGGCTCAGGGCGGGCAGGGTGACCTGCCTGTTCCACGTGGAACAAGTTCAGCCCGGTGGCGCCCGCAGGTCGTCGTCTTCTGCCATCGGCTGGACGCGTCTTGCCCGATCGAAGAAGCCCGTGGTACCCCGGCCCATCACGCAGTCCAAGCGGGAGGGGGCGGGATGTCTCTGGTACTGGCGATCGTCAATCAGAAGGGCGGGGTGGGCAAGACCACCACGGCGGTGAACCTGGCCGCCTCGCTCGCCGCGCAGGAGCAGAAGGTCCTGGTGGTGGACCTCGACCCGCAGGGCAACGCGACCAGCGGCGTGGGCATCGCCCGCGACGAGCCGGACAGGCCCACCATCTACCACGCGCTCCTGGGCGAGTCGGACGTGCGCAGCGCCGTGCTGCCCACCGAGGTGCCCAACCTCTTTCTCGTCCCGGCCAGCTCCGACCTGGTCGGCGCCGAGCTGGAATTGGTGACGGCCATGTCCCGCGAGAGCCGGCTGCGCGAAGGCCTGTCGCCGGTGCGCGACGGCTACGACTTCATCCTCATCGACTGCCCGCCGTCTCTGGGCCTGCTCACCATCAACGCGCTCACCGCCGCCGACCGTGTGCTGGTGCCGTTGCAGTGCGAGTACTACGCGCTCGAAGGCCTGGGCTCGCTCTTGCGCACCATCGAATTGGTGAAGGCGAACCTGAACCGTGAGCTGCGGCTCGAGGGCGTGGTGCTGACCATGTTCGACGCCCGCAACAACCTCGCCCGCCAGGTGATGAAGAACGTGCAGGAGCACCTGCCCGGCCAGGTCTACGAGACCGTCATTCCCCGCAACGTCCGCCTCAGCGAAGCCCCCAGCCACGGCCGCCCGGCGCTCCTCTACGACATCGAGTCGAAGGGCGCGCAGAGCTACCTGCAGCTGGCCGAAGAGCTTCGCAAGCGGCACCACGCCGCCACCACGCCGGCCGCGCCCGAAGGCAAGCGCGCCCGCAGGGCCTGAACACCATGATCGATCCCAAGAACCTGAAGCGGCCCGCGCTGGGCAGGGGCCTGGGCGCCCTCATCCCGGGAAGCTCGCCGGCGGAGCGGCGCGGCGTCATCAACCTGGGCATCGAGGAGATCCACCCCGACAAGCACCAGCCGCGGCGGCACTTCGACGACGCCCACATCGCCGAGCTGGCGGAGTCCATCAAGAGCAAGGGACTGCTCCTGCCGCTCATCGTCCGCCGCGCCCACGAGGGCTACGTGCTGGTGGCCGGCGAGCGGCGCTGGCGGGCGGCGCAGAAGGCCGGGCTGCGCGAGCTGCCGGCCATGGTCCGCGAGGTCTCGGAGAAGGAGGCCTTCGAGCTGGCGCTGATCGAGAACATCCAGCGCGAAGACCTGAACCCTCTCGAAGAGGCCGAGGCGTACAAGCGGCTCATCGACGAGCACGGCCTGACGCAAGACGAGCTGGCGGGCAGGGTGCACAAGGAGCGCTCCACCGTCGCCAACGCGCTGCGGCTCCTGCGGCTGCCCGACTCCATCAAGCAGGCCATCGTCGCCGGACAGCTGAGCATGGGTCACGCCCGCGCGCTCCTGGCCATCGCCGACGAGGGAGATCTGCGCAAGGCGGCCGACAAGGTCATCGCCGAGGAGCTCTCGGTCCGCGCCGCCGAGGCGCTGGTGCAGCGGCTCAAGTCGAAGCGGCAGCCGAAGGAGAAGCAGGAGAAGGAGAGCGTCAACGCGCGCCACCTGGTGGAGAAGCTGCAGCGCAAGCTCGGCGCCAAGGTCGAGCTGAAGGACAAGGGCGGCAGCGGCACGCTGGAGATCCGCTACGGCAGCCTGACCGAGCTGGACCGCATCCTCGCCGGCATCCTCGGCGCGGAGTAGAGACCAAACAGACGGCGAGACCACGCACCAGGAGCGCACCCCGATGGCCACCGAACCCGCTCTAGAAGAAGACCGCGCATCCGCCGTGGACGCGCCCGCGCCCGAAGCACGCGAGCCCCACGCGGCCGACAGCCGCTCCCCAGCGGCGATGCCCCACGGCGGCCGCGAGCTGACCACGCGCGCCGTCTGCGTCGCCATCGTGGTGGCGGCGCTGATGGGCATGGTCGAGACCTGCATCACCCTCAAGATCGGCTACGGCCCGAACCTGTCGCTGGTGAGCGCCTTCTTCGGCTTCATTGCCTTGTCCATCTTCGGGCTGATCACCGGCGTCCGCGGCACCCGCTGGGAGAACAACCTGGTGCAGACCGCCGGCACCGCCGCCGGCTCGGGCGTGGGCTTCATGGCGGTGGTGCTGGCCGCCATCGACATGCTCAACGCGCGCGGCGTGCTCAACCTGCACCTCAGCGTGCTGCAGATCTTCTGCTGGCTCGCGCCCTCCGGCCTGCTCGGCGTGCTGCTCGCCGTCCCGCTGCGCAAGCACTACATCGATCAGGAGAACCTCCGCTTCGCCGACGGCACCGCCGCGGGCGAGACCTTGATGGTCCTCGATCAGGGCCCGAAGGAAGCCGGTCCGCGCATCATCGCGCTGGCGGCGGGCGGCGCGGTGTCGGCCGCCTTCACCATCCTGCGCGACGGCATGGAGAAGATCCCCAGCGCCATCTACTTCACCTTCCTGAACCCGCAGGCCGCGGCGCTGCGCCTGGGCATCGAAGTGGGCGTGCTCTCCATCGGCGCCGGGCTGCTCATCGGCTTGCGCGTCACGCTCTCCACCGGCCTGGGCATGGTGCTGGCCTGGGTGCTGGCGCCGCAGCCGCTCTTCGATCGCGGTCTCGTCCCGGCGCTGACCTACAACCTGGTGCTGCAGCGCTGGATCATGTGGCCCGCCACGGGTCTGATGGTCGCGGGCGGCCTCGCGGCGCTGGGTCTCAAGTGGCGCGTGGTCGCGCAGAGCTTCAAGGGCCTGACCGCGAAGGACGTGGACGCCGGCGGCGACTTTCCCATCAAGTGGGTGCTGTGGGGCGTGGTGGCGTGCTCCATCACGCTGGCGGTCGAGCAGAAGATCTCGCTGGGTTTCCCCATCTGGCTCTCGTTCGTTTCCATCCTGCTCTCGATCGTCCTCATGCTGGTCGGCATCCGCGTGCTGGGAGAGACCAACTGGGCGCCCATCAGCGCCATGGCGAACGTCATGCAGGCGGTGTTCGCGGTGCTCGCGCCGGGACACGTGCCCATCAACATGATCGGCTCGGGCATGAGCGGCGCGGTCGCGGCCAACGGCGAGCACCTGATGCAGGACTATCGCGCCGGCAAGATCGTCGGCTCGACCAATCGCAACCTCACCATCCTGCAGCTCATCGGCGTGCCGGTCGGCGCGCTCGCCGTGGCCGTCGCCTATCCGCTCGTGCGCCAGCGATACGGCATCGGCGGAGACAAGGGCCTCTCGTCGCCCATCAGCGTGAAGTGGGCAGGCTTCGCCGAATTGCTCTCGAAGGGCTTCGGCGCGCTGCCCTCGAGCGCCATGTGGGCGCTGCTCATCGCAGTCGGCGTCGGCGTCGTGCTGACCGTGGCGGAAGGCAACAAGAAGTGGGGCAAGTACGTCCCTTCGCCTACAGCGGTGGGCCTGGGCATGCTCATTCCCGCGACGTCGGTGATGCCCATGGTGGTGGGCGGAATCATCGAGGGAATCTGGCGCTGGGCGCACCCGAAGAACGAGGCGAAGTACAACACGCCGCTCGCCTCGGGCTTCATCACCGGGGAAGCGCTCGTCCTCATGTACCTGGCCGCGCTGGGCTTCAAGGAGATGTTCTTTGGGTAGAAGCGCGGGGCTCTGTTAGAACTGCCGGACCAAATCCGGAGGATTTCCGACGATGGCTCAACCGACTCCAGCACCGACGACTCCGCCCCCGCCAGCTTCGAACGTATCGCCGCTGCCGTCGGCCACCAAGCCCCCCAGCGAGCTCAACGCGCTGCTGGGCAAGGGCAGCCAGTTCGAAGGCAAGCTCATCTTCGAGGGCACCGTCCGTATCGACGGCAAGTTCGCAGGCGAAATCCTCTCTACCGATACGCTGATCATCGGCGAAGGCGCCGAGGTGAAGGCCAACCTGACCGTCGGCGCGCTCGTCTGCCTGGGCGACTACGCGGGCGACGCCAAGGCCGCCAAGTCCATCGAGCTCAAGGCCCCCGCGAAGGTGCGCGGCAACCTGAGCACCGCCTCCATCGTCATCGAGCGCGGCGTCTTCTTCGACGGTAACTGCAAGATGGACACAAACGGCAACGGCTCCGCCGCTCCCAAGAAGCCGTAAAAACGAATCAACCGCGAAGACGCGAAGGTCGCGAAGGTAAACAACCAGATTTTGGTTTTCTTCGCGTACGTCGCGCCTTCGCGGTGAGAAGTTTTGCTACTGCTTCACGGCTGGGGCGGCGCCGACGCCGATTTTGATCGAGCGGGGCTTGGTTTCGGCCTTCTTGGGCAGGTGAAGGCGCAGGACGCCGTCCTTGCTCTGCGCGGTGATGTTGCCCGCGTCCACCTGCTGCGGGAGCGTGAAGCTGCGAGCGAAGGCGCCGTAGGTGCGCTCGACGCGGTGGTAGTTGTCGCGCTTCTGCTCGTTGGCAAGCTTGCGCTCGCCGCGGATGG
>DATBAA010000854.1:0-1889 GCA_036271755.1 Myxococcales bacterium
AGACGTACTGCCCCGGCATGAGCTCCTCGGTGTACATCGATGACGGAGAGGCCTCGGGGGTCGGTTTTGGCTACTGCACCATCAACGCAACCGTCATTCCCACTCTCAGCTCGACGCCCGTCGCGCGGCAGCCGCAGGATCCGCCGCCGCCGCCGCCGCCGCCGCCGGACTGCACCGTGACGGGCTGCGCGGCCGGGAAGACGTGCTGTACATGCACCGTGACGGCCTGCGAGACGCTGTCTGCGTGCCGTTCGCAATGCAGTCTCTGATCGCCGGTTGAACAAGAAAGAGGGCTGCTCGAGAGACCAGAGCAGCCCTCAGCCTTTTCAGATGCTCGATTCCCAGAACGCGCCCGGCTTCGCGGGGCCCTGCAGCGGACCGCGCGCCTCGTCTCGCGCGGCCTGCAGCGAGCGCGCGTGCTGTTCGAAGAGCTGTGCCAGCGCGGCGAGGCTGGTTCCCTTCGCCTGCAGCGCGGCCAGCAGCTCCACCGCGCCCTGGCGCAGGAAGCGCTGCAGCGCCGGAAGCTGCATCGCGAGCGCGCTGCCCTTCAAGGCCGCGAGCAGCTCCTTGCGGGCGAGCTCCAGCGGCGCGTGGTCCGGGATCTTCCCGGCCGCGAGCTGCTGACGCGCGAGAGCCACCGCGGTTACCAGCGCCTCCAGCGCCTTCTCCAGCTTCGCGCGCTCCTCCGGCGGCACCGCGCTTTCATTCTTGCTCGTGTCCGCTTCCTTCCCGTGCAGGATGCGGTTGAGAAGTCCCGGAGCCTTCTTTGAAGCTACCGAGGGCGACGCCAGCTTTGCCCGCTTCGATGGTGCGGCGGCCATGGGCTCGGCGACGCTCTCATCTTCCGGAGCCAACGCCTCGCGCATGATCGCCGAGGGCGCGCTCGCCATCACAGGGGACGGAGGCGGCATCGCATGGCCACCGCCAAACGCTCCCTTCGGCGCTCCTGCGGACGCCCACTGCGCTGGCATCTCCACCGGCTGCACCACCTGCCGGCGCGCGCCGTCCCGATTGACCACCTCGCCATCCACCACCACGAACGCAGTGAAGCGCGTCAGCAGCGTGTGCTGCACGGCCAGCGCGATGATCTCCGCGCGCAGCTTCGCCTGCTCGCCAGGCTCCATGCGGAAGCGATCCTCGAGATCGCTCACCCGCGCCCGCGCCCAGAGGTGGCTCAGCGCATCCAAGCCCGAAGCCTCGCTGACGCTCACCGTCTCCTCGAACTTCTTGCCGTCGCTGAACGTGCCCCGCAGGCGCAGCGTTCCCGGCTTGCGCAGCCGCAAGAATGCGGAGGTCGCGCGGCCTGCGAAGAGATCCTGCAGCTGCGCGGGCGCCAGCGAGCCCGGCTCGAGCGCGTCGCCGTCGATGGTCAGGTCGGTGATCAGCGGCGTGCCGATCTCGCGGCCAATCGACTGCAGCGCCGTCTCCAGCTGCGCGCCCGGCTCGACCAGCGTGGCGGTCCCGCCGCCCAGCGCCGCCAGCCGCTTCAAGAAGCCGCTGTTGACGGCGGTGTCGATGCCGATGGTGAAGACCCGCGCCTCGCCCAGCTGCGATTGGATGCGGCGCAAGACGGACGATTCGTCACCCACCTGGCCGTCAGTGAGCAGCACGATGACGGGTACGCGGCCCGCGCTTTCGCCCGCTTGCGCGACCGCGCCAATGGCCTCTTGCATGGCCATGTCCAGCTCGGTGCCGCCGCGCGCGGTGATGCCGCGCAAGAACTTCTCGCCGGCCTCGATGCCGCCCTCATCTGCCTCGACGAATCTCGCGCCGGGCATCCACTCCGCGGAGTTGTCGAAGGCTTGGATGGCGAAGCGATCGCGCGGCGCCAACGTGCGCAGCAGCAGCGCGCAGGCCCGCGCGGCAGAGGCCATCTTCACGCCCTCCAT
>DATBAA010000855.1:0-5585 GCA_036271755.1 Myxococcales bacterium
TGCGCACGTGCAGATGGTCGACTCGATGGTCGTCTTCAACGGCCTCGTCTACTTTGCCAACAACGGAGGCTGCGAGCGCTCGACGGTGGCCAACCCGGGCGCGTGGGATTCGGGGCTCCTCAACCTGGGGCTCTTGACCGGACCCGAAGATTGGGCTTCCTGCACACCCAGCTCTTCGCAGTGGAGCCTCAAGACCTCCGTGACGACGACCAAGACCACCGACTTCACCCCGGCAGACCGCGCGGTCCCGCAGATGGCGGTCTTCAACGGCCGCCTCTACCTGGCCCGCAACACCACCGCGGGCCCGCAGCTCTGGGTGTGCAACCCCGGCAGCGACGGCGACTGCGATACTGGCGACTGGTCGCTCATCGCCACCAACAGCACGGGCGACACCTCGCTCAGCACCTTCAATGACACCACCGTCACCGCCATCTCGCTCCTGGCCGCCACGCCCGAGCACCTGTACGTCGGCTATGACGGCTCGGCGGGCGTCTCGATCTTCCGCTCGGGCACGGCGACGCCGGTGAACCGCGCCGACTTCCAGGGCCAGTCCGGCTGCCCGGCGGCGAACCACCCGGCGAGCTGCGCGGGCTTGAACGGCACCGGCCTGGGCAAGGGCCTGACGAAGCTCTGGTCCGACGCGGTGATGACCTTCAGCGGCACCGACTACCTCTACTTGTCCGCCGGTACGGGCAGCACCGGCGCCAGCGTCTACCGGGTCGCGCAATGAGCGTCATTCTCGTCGTCGACGACGAACAGGTGGTGCGCACCGTCCTCGCGCGCCTGCTCGAGGAGGAGGGCCGCCTCGTGCTGACGGCCGAGAGCGGCGAGCAGGCGCTGAAGCTGGCCAGGCAGCACACGCTGGACGTGGCGCTGGTGGACAAGAACCTGCCGGGCGAGTCGGGCCTGGACGTGGCGCGGTCGCTCAAGGAGATCCAGACCGACCTCGAGTTCATCTTGCTGACGGGCTACGCATCGATCGAGAGCGCCATCGAGGCGGTGCAGATCGGCGCCTACGACTACCTCACCAAGCCAGTCGACGACTTCGCCGAGCTGCGGCGCAAGGTCCGCCACGCGCAGGAGCGCTGCTCGCTGCGGCGCGGCCAGAAGGAGCTGCTCTTGCGGCTGAGCGAGAGCGAGCTTCGCTTCCGCCGGCTGGTCGAATCGTCTCCCGACGCGCTCTTGCTGCTCGACACCAGCACCGGCAAGCTGCTGGACGGCAACCCCGCCTCGGCGGCGCTCTACGGCATGGAGGCCTCGAAGCTGCCCGGCCTGTCGTTGGCGACGCTGGGCATCGGTCCGGCCGACGAGGTGACGCACGTCGAGATGCACGTGCGCGCCGACGGGACGCAGTTCTGGGCCGAGACGCGCGGCATCGAGCTCGTGATCGACAACATTCCCGTGCGGGCCATCTCGGTGCGCGACGTGAGCGTGCGCGAGCGGGCCGAGCGCGAGCGGAACGAGCTGCAGGAGCGCTTGCGGCTGTCGCAGAAGATGGACGCCATCGGCCGGCTGGCGGGCGGCGTGGCGCACGACTTCAACAACTTATTGACCGTCATTCTTTCCCACATCGACTTCCTGGCGCCGCAGTTCGCGCCTTCGACGCCGGTCGGGCAGGAGCTGTCGGGCATCGAGGCCGCGGCGCAGCGGGCAGCGGCTTTGACGAGCCAGCTCTTGCTCTTCAGCCGCAGGAAGCGCGGCGAGGCGGGCGTGGTCGACTTGAACACGGTCGTCCACGACGTGCGCAAGCTGCTCGATCGGGTCATTGGCGAGAACGTCAAGGTGAAGGTCTCCGCACAGCAGTCGCTCTGGAAGGTGCGCGCCGACGCCGATCAGCTGGCGCAGGTGCTGCTCAACCTGATGGTCAACGCCCGCGACGCCATGCCCAAGGGCGGCGAGGTGTCCATCGAGACCAGCAACTGCGAGGTGGCGGAGCAGCGCGTGCTCCACGCCGGAGAGCTGCAGCCCGGTCAGCACGTGCGCCTCTCGGTCAGCGATCAGGGCACGGGCATGACGGCAGAGGTGATGGCGCGCCTCTTCGAGCCGTTCTTCACCACCAAGGAGCAGGGGCGCGGCACCGGGCTTGGCCTCGCGACCGTCTACGGCATCGTCCAGGCCGCGGGCGGTGCCATGGAGGTGAAGAGCACGCTCGGGCTGGGCTCGAGCTTCGTGCTCTACCTGCCGGCCACCACCGCCACGGCAGACGAGGCGGCGGGCATCGTCGCCGAGGTGAAGCCGGCGCGGGGCGAGACGGTGCTGCTGGTGGAGGACGAAGCGCCCATCCGCATGCTGCTCGCGCGCACTTTGGAGAACAGCGGCTACACCGTGCTGCAGGCCAACGACGGGCGCGAGGCGCTCGAGGTGGCGAAGCAGAAGATGGGGCCAATAGAGCTCCTGGTGGCCGACATCGTCATGCCCAAGCTGGGCGGCATCGAATTGGCGAAGGAGCTGCGGGCCGTCCGGCGCGAGGTTCGCGTTCTCTTTCTCACGGGCTACACCGATTCGCCGACGCCGCTGCTGGACGAGCGGACAGGCTTTCTGCAAAAACCGTTTACGTCTCGCGCGCTGCTGCAAGAAGTCCGGCGGCTGCTCGACCATACCGAGGTTTCCAAGAACGCATGACGCGCATGGAGATCATCAACTTCCCCGACACGGTGCTGGTCGTCGACGACGAGCCTATCGTCCTGCAGATCTGCTCGCGCATCCTGCCCAGCTTCGGCATGCAGGTGGTCACGGCCAAGACGGCCGAGGAGGCCTTCGAGCATCTGCACGACGAGGGCTTCGGCTGCGTGCTGACGGACAAGAACCTGCCCGGCGCGGACGGCGTCGAGGTGCTGCGCGAGACGCGGCGCCTGCAGCCGCACGCGGCCTGCATCATGATGACGGGATATTCGTCGGTGGACTCCGCGGTCGAAGCGCTGCGGCTGGGCGCCAACGACTACCTGACGAAGCCGTTCGACGACATCGAGCTGATTGCCCAGAAGGTGCAGCTGGCCATCAAGAACCAGCGGGCGCAGTTCGAGCGCGACGAGCTGTTGCAGCGGGTGCGCGCCTTCCAGTCCGAGCTGCGCAACGCCGGCGGCGAGCTCGAGCAGCAGCGCACCGAGATCGAGATGTTCAACGAGGTGCTGGAAGAGCGCGTGAAGCAGGCCACCATGGACCTGCGCGCCGAGCGCGACGAGCTGCAGAACCGCATCTCCAGCGGCATCCCGCGGGCCGAGGCGGAGATCGTCGGCGTGGAGATGGCCATCATCCTCCTGCGCGACCTGCAGCGGAAGGACACGCCGGCCTCGGCCGAGCTGCGCGGGGAGCTGGCGCGGGTGCTGCGGCAGCTCGAAGCCTATGTCGCGGTCCTCCGCAAGACCGCCAAAGGCGACTGAAGCCAGCGCGGGTCAGTTGGGTTCCCAGCGGGCGCCGTGCAGGTCGAAGACGAGCGTTTCGAGCGCCCCGAAGAAGCTCCAGGAGTGGGGGCCGTGCTCGGTGACGAAGTCGACGATGGGCGTGGCGCAGAGCACGCCGCTCAGCCGCTTCGATTCGCGCGCCCAGACGGGATAGGGCTCCTGGATGACGTAGCAGCCTTTGCGGCGGGGCGCGGGCTCGTCGGCGTAGCTGACGATCAGGTAGTCGACGTGGTTCTCCGCCAGCACTTGCGGCAGCGGATCCTGGTTGCGCAGGTGCGCGAGCATGCGGCGGTCGCCGACCAGGCCCTCGAGCTGGAAGACCGGGTGCTCGAGCCGCTGGGACACCGCGCCCGCCATGGCGCCCATGGCGTAGGTGCCGGCGTGGTCGCGCATGCGCTCGCTCAACGAGAGGCTCATGGCCAGCATGCTGTAGTCGCTGGCGGTGCCCAGCGGACCGCGCTCGACGAAGTGCCGGGTGGCGCCGCTCAGCGCCGCGATGCCCAGGCAGGTGAGGAGCGCGAGGCCGAAGGCGCGCATGCGGCGCGGGCTGCGGCGGCCGTGCGAGTCGTTCATCAGCCAGCGCTGCCACATCAGCCAGAACGAGGCCGGCAGCGCGGCGGCGTAGGGAAATGCGTACCAGCCGAAGTAGACCCAGCCAGTGAAGGAGTTGAGGAAGAAAAAGACGGCCGCAAAGACGATGGGCACGCCCGCCGCGAGCAGCCGCAGGTCGAGCCGCCGCGAGCGTAGCTCGAGAAAGAGCGCGAGCGCGCCCAGCGCCAGGAGCGGCCCCGCGAACCATTCATAGCAAGTATAAAAAGAGCAGGTCCAGAGGTAGCGCGGGTGGAACGCGGTGCGCAGCAGCTGCTCCTTGGCCACGGCGGAGATGGGCAAGAGGCCGCCGAACATCTTCAAATTGGCCGCCGCGTAGATGGGAAGCAGCAGACCCGCGCAGCCGAAGGCGCAGATGGCTTTGAAGCCCGGCCGCTCGAGGACGATCAGGCCCAGGACCAAGAGCGCCACCGCCAGCCCCAGGTCGATGCGCGCAAGGACGGTCAACGAAGCGATGAGGCCAAGCTTCGCGGCCTGACGCGGATTGGCCGAACCGCCGCGCGCCACCTCGGCCAAAAGCCAGAGGAAGAGCGGCGCGCAGATGGCCGTCTCCATGCCCGTGGCGGCAAGGAGCGCGTTGCCGAAGGAGAACGCCGCGGCGATGCCCGCGGCCAGCCACGACTCGGCCCCGAGCGCGCGCAAGAAGCGCGCGGCCAGCTCGAAGGTCAGGACGGTGCAGACGAAGAGGACGCTGGCAAAAGCGATCCAGTACATGGAGCCGAAGCGGCCGAAGACGGCGCGCAGCGCGGCGATGACCAAGAACCAGAGCGGATGAAAGCCGTTGGTGAGGGTGACGCCGTCGAAGCTGAGCTTGCCGCTCGAGACCAGCCGGTCGGCGACGACCGTGTAGTAGTAGTGGTCGTCCTCGAGCGAGAGGAACATGGCCGGCGAGCCGGTGACCAGGTGCAGAAGCCAGGTGCCCGAGACGAGCAGGGCGACGATCCAGGCGGCGGCGCGAAAGACGGCCGCGATGCGCAAGCTGGCCAGCTCAGAGGGTCCGGAAAAGCTCACCTCCGGCCACTGTAACCCGGCCCGTGACGGCGCCGGGGTCTAACTTCAGATGGTTCCGCGGCGGCCGGTCATGAAGTGCATGACGATGAGCACGATGCCGACCACGAGCGCGATGTGGATGGCCCCGGCCGTGACGTGGAACGCGGTGATACCGAGGAGCCAGCAGATGAGGACGACTGCGCCGATGAGTGCGAGCATGGTGTGTTGCCTCCGTTGCTGAACAATCTTGGGCGCGAGCTCTTTCCGAGCCTGCTTGCTCGCTCTGCTCGGCTTCCTGTATCTGCACGGCGTGGCGCAAGCTCCGACCCTCTACGACTTCGAAGTGGCGCTCTCGCACGTGGACCGCGGGCTGCAAGAGACGCTGTCGGTGCGGACGGCGCGCCACCCGTCCGAGACGCTGGAGCGGGTCTTCCTGCGGGTGCTCACCTACTGCTTCTTTCGCGAAGAGCGGCTGGCGTTCGGAAAGGGGCTGTCGGACCCCGAATCGCCGGATCTGGAGGCGCGCGACCTGACCGGGCTGCTCTCGCTCTGGATTCGCGTCGGCAAGGCCGAGCCGTCGCGGGT
>DATBAA010000856.1:0-14032 GCA_036271755.1 Myxococcales bacterium
GGTCTCGAGCCCGGCGCCCGCGGAGATGTGCGCGGCCAGATCTTCAATCTCGATGGACAGCTTTTCAGACGGCCGCGATTCGGTGCCTTCGTCGACCATGTCGGCGACGAAGGTGGCAAGGCCGGGCTTGTCGTGCGACTCGGCGTCGATGCCGTGCAGGAAGCGGAGGTCGATGGCCACCAGCGGCACGCTGTGGTTGGTCACCACCAGCACGCGCGCGCCGTTCTTCAACTTGCGCTCCACCGGCTTGGGCGCCTGGAAGCGCGGCTGCGAAGCGAACGCGGCAGGAGGCGCGGCGCGGAACTCTTCCTCGGGCATCAGCGGCGCGGCGGGCTCCGCGGCCGGAGACGGCTTCGCCGCTTGAACGGCGGTGCTGGTGCCCCCCGCCGGAGCCTCGGCGGACTTCGGCGTTCCGGGAGTCTGCGCGGCCTCGGCTGAGGGAGCAGTCCCGGGAACCGCGGGAGCCGCGCCGGGCGCGGGCGGAGTTGCAGCGGAGCCAGGCGTCGCGGGCTGCGTAGGAGTTCCTTGCGCGGCGGGACCGCTGGCCTGCTGGACGGTGGCCGCCGGCGGCGCGTCGGTGGCTGCCTTCTCCGAGTGCGCGCAGGCGACAGCGAGAGCAATCAAGACAATGCGCGCTTTCATTTCACGGCTCCTTCGGCCTGCGCGGTCTTCTTGGCAGGCACGACGTCCAGCTCGATGCGGTGGTCGGGAACGAGATACTTCTTCGCGAACGCCTGCACCGCCGCCGGCGTCACCGCCCGGTAGCGCGCGAGATCGCGCGGCAGATATCCCGGGTCTCCCAAGAACGTCTGATAGGTGTTGAGCAAGTCGGCGCGCCCGCCAAATCCGCCGATGCGCTCGAGCTCGCGCATGCGCCCCGCCTCGATGTTGCGCTTGGCCCTGTCCACCTCGGCCGCGGTCACGCCGTTCTCCTGCACGTCCTTGACGATGGCCTCGATGACCGGCAGCAGGTCGGAGATCTCCTTGCCCTTGGCGGCGGTGGCGGTGATCTGGAACCAGCCCGCGATGGCCAGCGTGTTGTCGTTGGCGCTCACCCCTCCGGCGAGCTGCTTGTCGAAGACCAGCGCTTTGTACAAACGCGACGTGCGGCCGGAGCCGAGCACCTCTCCGAGAATGTCGCCGGCGGGCTCGTCGTCGGTGAACTGCTTCACGCCCTTCCACGCGAGGATGAGCCGCGGCAGCTCGGCCAGCGGGTCGTTGTAGGTCTCTTGAACCACGCCCTTGATCGGGTCCTGCGGCACCTCGGGCTGCTTCACGTCGGGGCCGCGAGGAATAGAGCCGAAGTACTTCTCGATCTGATCCTTGGCCACCTTGGAGTCGAAGTCACCCACCACGGCCAGCGACGCGTTCTGCGGCCCGTAGAACTGGCGGAAGAAGTTGCGCACGTCTTCCGGCTGCGCGGCCTGCACGTCGGCGATGTCGCCGATGACGCACTCGTAGTACGGGTGCGGCTTGGGGAAGAGCAAGTCGCAGAGGCGCTGCTGCGCCATGCCGTAAGGGCGGTTCTCGGTGTTCTGCCGCTTCTCGTTGGAGACGACGTCGCGCTGGATCTTCAGCTTCTGATCATCGAGCGTGTCGAGCAGATAGCCCATGCGGTCCGACTCGATCCAGAGCGCGGCCGGCAGTTCGCTGGAGGGCACCACCTCGAAATAGTTGGTGCGGTCCCAGTTGGTGGTGCCGTTGAACTGCGAGCCGCCGATCTTCTCCAGCGCCGCGATGGGCGAGGGCTGCACGTGCTTCGAGCCCGAGAACATCATGTGCTCGAAGAGGTGCGCGAAGCCGCTGCGGCCCGGGGTCTGGTTGGCCGCGCCGACGTGGTACCAGATGTCGACCGCCACTTGCGGCAGCCGGTGGTCCTCGCTGAGCAGCACGGTCAGACCGTTCTTGAGCGTGTACTTCTCGAACTTCAGCTCGGGGTCGGCAGCGCTCACGGGAAGCGCCAGCAGCAGCAAAAGAAGCACTTTTCGCATCTGCGCGGTCTACTGCGCCGACCGCTCCTCCGCAAGCCGCGTATTCGAGTAATTCGGGTCTTGCGTCACTTCCTCACCTAGCCAGGGCGGCTTCGAGAATATTTCGCTCTCGGATTTCAATTCGATTTCGGCGAGCCACAGGTCGTGCTCCTTGAAGTGGTCGAGGACGAACGGCCCGAGGGCGCGGCGCACCTTGCGCAGGCTGCGCTTGCAGAGGTGGAGCATGGCCTCGGCGTCCTCGACGGGAATCGGATACTCGTACTCCGCGCGAGTGAGCAGCCCCTTGCCCTTGATGGTCAGCGCCGCGGAGCGCGTTCCGTCCGGCCGCGCCACCAGCCGGACCCGCACGGCGGGGTCGATCGAGAGATATCCTTGCTCCAGCTGGTCGCCCTGCGGCAACTCGGGCAGGGCCTCTTTGCGGACGAGAAACTTTCGCTCGATCTCGACGCCCATCTAGAGCCTCCCGGACAGCCAAACCTGTGCATCGCGCAGCTCGTCCGGGATGATCTGGTGGCCCATGTCGTACTCGCGCCATTCGAGGGCAAGCCCGGCCTGCTCGGCGGCCTCCTTCACGCGCAGGCCGCGCTGCAGGCTCACGACGGGATCCTGACGCCCGTGGCCCGCGAAGAGCGGCTTGCCGCGCGCCTCGGGCGAAATTTGCTCTATGGGCTGCAGCGCGCCGGACATGGAGATCGCGCCGGCGATCAGCTCGGGCCGCGTCAACAGGATGCTCGCGGCGATGCCGCCACCCTGGCTGAAGCCGAGCAAGAACGGCTGCGGCGACTGCTGGGCAATGACCTCCACCGCGTCGACGGCGGCCTTCAAGCCAGCCTGCACCTGCGCGGGGTCCGCCACCAGGTTTCCGCGCGCGTCTTGCGAGAGCATGTACCAGGCGCGCTGCCGCCCGCCCATCGCCACCGGGGCCTGCAGCGAGACGACACGCAGCCGCGGGTCGAGCAGATGCCCCAGCTCGAGCAGGTCGTGCTCGTCGGCGCCGTAGCCGTGCAGCAGCACCAGGGTGCGAGACAGCCCGGGCGCGCGCGGCGGAAGGTCGATCGTCTTGAGAGTCATTCCGCGATCATAACGGCTAGAATGCTTCGGATGAAGCTGCATCTGGTCGACGGAACCTTCGAGCTCTTTCGCGCCCACTTCGCCAAGCGCCCGCCGCACGTGGGGCCGGACGGGCGCGACTTGAAGGCGACCATCGGCATCGCGCAGTCGCTGATGGGCCTCATCAAGTACGAGAACGTCACCCACCTGGCCATCGCCTTCGACAATCCCATCGTCTCTTTTCGAAATAAGCTATTCAGTGGATACAAGTCGGACGAAGGCATGGACCCCGCGCTGCGCTCGCAGTTCGACAGCGCCGAAGAGGCCGCGCGGGCCGTGGGCGTCACGGTCTGGTCGATGGACGAGTTCGAGGCCGACGACGCGCTGGCCACCGGCGCCGCGCGCTTCAAGGATCAGGTCGACCAGGTGCGCATCCTCACGCCCGACAAGGACCTGGGGCAGTGCCTGGACGGCGGCCGCGTGGTGCAGGTGGACGTCATCCGCAAGCGCGAGATCGACGAGGCCGCTCTGTACGAACGGCGCGGCATCGTGCCGGCCAGCATCCCAGACTATCTCGCGCTCTGTGGAGACGACGCCGACGGCATTCCCGGCCTGCCCGGCTTCGGCGAGCGCACCGCGTCGCTGCTGCTGGCGAAGTTCATCCACCTGGATCGCATTCCGCTCGACAAGGCCGAATGGCCGCCGGAGGTGCGCGGCGCGGACCGGCTCCTGGCGGTGCTGCGCGACGAGATGGAGAACGCCCTGCTCTATCGAACGCTGGCCACGCTCCGGCGCGACGTTCCGCTGAAAGAGACCCTCGAGGACCTGCGCTATCGCGGGGTGCCGGAGGAGCGCATGGCTGCCTTCCGTGCGGCCACCGGCTGGACCCGCTCGTGAAAGATTGTGTGTTGCGTCCTCCGTCTGCTGCGCGTCCGGCCGTCAAAGCATTAGAATGAAGCGATGCGCCTCCTTGCTGCCCTGCTCTCGCTGAGCGTCGCGCTGCTCCTGGCCCAGTCGAGCAGCGGCGCCCGCAAGCGTTCGCGCGCGCGGGCGGACGCGGGCACGGACGGCGGCCCGCTCTATCTGGGGCCGGACAGGCCCGGGCAGCTGAAGCCCGATCCGCCGGCGCGAGATGGCGGCCCGCGCGTGCCCGCGGTGGACGGCATCCCCGACGGCGGCTCGCTGGCGCAATTGCAGATGCAGGAGCTTCGCATGCGTATCTCGCTCCTGGAGCAGCAGCTGGCGGCGTCACAGCAGCAGGTGCAGCAGATGCAAACCTTGAACGAGCAGCTGCAGGCGCTGCGCAGCCAGATGGCGTCGGCCGAGCAGTCCCGGCAAGAGCAGCAGGACGCGCAGGCGGCGCGGCAGCAGGCGGTGCAGTCGGCCATCACCAACCTGGGCTACGCGCAGCAGAAGCTCTCTATCGGAGACCCGTCCATCTCTGACGTGCTCGATCAGGCGCAGTCGTCCTTCACCGGCCAGGCGCAGCGCGACGTGCAGGCCGCGCGCGATGCGCTGCGCAACGGCGACATGTCGCAGGCCCGCGCATACTTGAGCGCAGCCGTCTCCGACGCCCAAGCCGGCCGTTAGCTCTAATTCAAACGCAAAGCGCGCGAAGGTTTGTTCATGGCGATCCGGGCGGAGAAGAGCGGTGCCGTTACGACGGTCATTCTCGACCGGCCCGAGTCGCGCAATGCCGTCGATCGGGAGACAGCGGAGGAGCTGGCGCGGGCGTTTCGGGAGTTCGAGGCCGATACCTCCGCTTCGGTCGCGGTGCTCTGGGGCGTCGGCGGAACCTTCTGCTCCGGCGCGGATCTGAAAGCGTTCGCGGCTGACCAGGGCAATCGCATCGAGCCGTCGGGCGACGGGCCGATGGGGCCGACGCGGATGGTCTTGTCCAAACCGGTCATCGCCGCCATCTCGGGACACGCCGTCGCGGGCGGGCTGGAGCTGGCGCTCTTTTGCGATCTGCGCGTGGTCGAAGAAGACGCGATGCTGGGCGTGTTCTGCCGCCGCTTCGGAGTGCCGCTCATCGACGGCGGGACGGTGCGGCTGCCGCGCTTGATCGGCTTGTCGCGCGCGCTCGATCTCATCCTCACCGGCCGCGCGGTGTCGGCTCAGGAAGCGTTGCAGATGGGGCTGGCCAATCGCGTCGTGCCGCGCGGGACCTCGCGCGCAGCGGCCGAAGAGCTGGCGGCGCAGCTGGCGGCCCTGCCGCAAGAGTGCCTGCGCCAGGACCGGCTCTCCACTTACGAGCAGTTTGATCTCACTTTTGACGAAGCCATGCGCAATGAGCTGAAGCACGGAATGCAGTCACTGCAAGCCGGCGCGCTGGAAGGCGCCCGCAGCTTCGCCAAAGGCGCCGGCCGTCACGGCCGCTGAAGCCTGGGCGGCCGCTTGCCGTGGCGGACCGCGCCTTTCAATGGCTCGTAATCAAGCTCGACCCCGGCCTGCGCGGCGCGGAGCAGCAGGCCGCCGCGGCTCATGTCTCCCCGGCCGACGAACTTCTTGGGAAAGAGCAACCGCTCGCCCAACGCCTCGAGCAGCACGTCGGCATACTTGCCCGTCGCGATGCTCCCCAGCAGCACCACCTCGACCGCGCGCGGCAGCAGGCGGATGTCGCGCTCCAACGGCACCCGGAAGCGGTCGTCGGCCAGGTCGACCGGAACGTTGCCCATGGCGCGCAGGTCGACGGGAGTGATCTGTGTCGCGGCCTCGAGCAACCCGAAGCCGGGAGCGATCACCAGCGCCGTGCCGAACTTGCGCGCATAGGTGAGCTTGCCGCGAAAGTAGAGTCCGCTGGCGAATTGAAACAGCTCTCCCAGCGGCGCCGAGCCCTGCTGAAACTGCCGGGCCAGCTCGAAGCTCGCGCCCGGCCGGAGCAGATACCCCATGCGCTGGCCGCTCGCCCGCGCGGGCGAGAGCAGGAAGATCCGCATTTATTCTTTATAGAGCGCCGCGCCCGCCACCGCGCCCAGCAGCACCGGCGCCGCGCCGTAGAGAGACCAGAGGATGGCGAATCGATTGCCGAAGAAGCCCTGCGGCAAGAGCCCGAGAATGGGCACGGGCAACACCAACGCCCAGACGATCAACCCCGCCACCAGCGCGGTCCTGAGGCCCGGCGCGAGGCGCGGGCGGATGAGCGCGTAGACCAGCGTAGAGAGCAAGCCCTTCAAGAGATCGTACAAGATGTAGTAGCGAAACTGCGCGCCCTCCGGGTCGCCTTTCAAGTGCAGCGCCGCGGCGATCTCCAGCCAATAAGGCTGCAGCAGCACGCCGTGCAGAGCGCCGTCCAAGAAGAAGTTGATCAGCGCCGCAACGACGCCTCCCAGGACGATGCGGGCTTTGTTCATGGCCAAAACAGTAGCATCCCAAAGAAGAATGGGACATCAAACGCCCATGCGCATGCCAGTCCTCTTCGCGGGCCACGGCTCGCCAATGAACGCCATCGAAGACAACCAGTGGAGCCGCGGCTTCGCGGCGCTGGCGAAGCTGACGGAGAAGCCGCGGGCCATCCTCTGCATCTCGGCGCACTGGTACGTCCCGGGCACCTTCGTGACCAGCGAGGCGGCGCCGCGGACCATCCACGACTTCGGCGGCTTTCCCGAGCAGCTCTTTGAAGTGCGCTACCCCGCGCCCGGTTCAGCCGAGCTCGCGGCGCGCGTCAGTCAATTGACCGGAGCCACGCCGCGCACCGACTGGGGGCTCGATCACGGCAGCTGGAGCGTGCTCCTCCACGCCTTTCCCCAGGCAGACATTCCGGTGGTGCAGCTGAGCATTGACCACCGGCTCTCGCCCGAAGAGCACGTCGCCATCGGCCGCAAGCTTGCGCCGCTGCGCGACGAGGGCGTGCTCATCCTGGGCAGCGGCAACGTCACCCACAACCTGCGCCACGCCTTTACCCGGCGCGACCTGCCGCCCTGGGCAATGAGCTTCGACAAAGCCGCCGCCGAGGCTTTGCAGCGCAAGGACACCAGCGCGCTCGCGGCCATGCTCGACACCGACGACGGCCACCGCTCGCATCCGACGCCCGACCACTATCTGCCGCTCCTCTATGCGGCCGGCGCGGCGCGGGCGGAAGATCAAGTGACCTTTCCCGCCGAAGGCTTCGACCTGGGCTCGCTGTCGATGCGGAGCGTTCTCTTCAAGTAAACTTCGCGGATGCGAACCGCCCTGCTCTCGTTCTGCCTGCTCGCCGCCTGCGCCACCGCCCAGAAGCCGCCCGTCGAAGCGAAGCCGGCGGACAGCAAAGCCACCGACCTGAACTCCATCGCCCGCGCGGACTATGCCGAGGCGCGCGGCCGGGCCATCGCCCACGCGGGTCCGGTGCTGGTGGTGGGCCCTTCGCAGATCACCTTCATCGACGGCCAGAAGCGGCAGCAGTTCGAGCTGGCGCCGCCCGCGTTTCACCAGCTCAAGACGGTGGCGCACCTGCCGCTGGGGCTGCACTCGCTCTTCTTCCAGCAGACCCCGCCGCGCGAGAAGCTCTTGGAGCTGCGCGCGGCCGCCGAAAAGACGCCGCTGCCCGAGCCGCGCGATCGCCAGCAGCGCATCATCGCGCTCTCGACCGGGCTCATCGACGACGCGCTGGCCGGCCACGCGGACCTGCCGCGCTACGAGCGCGAGGTGGCGCCGCTCTTGCTCGAGAACGCGCTCGACGCGGCGCGGATGGAGATCGCCGACCTGGACGCGGCCACCGCCGAGGTCCGCAAACAAACGGATCTCTCCAAGCTGCACGTGGTCATCGTCGGCGCGCACATGGCCCGCGAGGGCGAGATCTCGCAGCACTACTTCGAGAAGCTTTTGGGCGAACGCGAAGGCTTGCACATCGTCTTCGCCGAGGGACTCTGGGACGAGCCGTCGGAGCTCTCGCTGCTCGGAACGCACCTGCTCGACTCGTCCGTCGGCGAGGGTTTCTTCGGCGATCCACGCCGCATGCACCGCGATCTGCTCTCCGACGCCGCGAAAAAATTGCTCGACGGCCGCTGAGGGGAATTCACCCATGTCAGCTGGTTGACGTTTTCGAGCCCGCAGCCGCGCGAGAATATTCCAGTAAAAACAGCACTGAACGGTCCGGGGCCGGAATCTCGCGACGAGCCAATCAGGAGTCTAAAGTAGCGAGGGGTAGCCGGGCTGTTCGCGGACGTGGGTTTCGAGGGGGATCAAGCGCCTAGCATGGGATGTAGCTAGTCGTTTAGACCGTGTAGCGTTCATGGAATTTTCCATCGCCCTCGACAAGCTTCGCATGAGCGGCAGCCGCCGCCTGGCGGCCATTCGCCTTTGGGGCGTCCTCGGATTCGTCGCCATCTCCGCGACCGTCAGCTTCCTCAGCGGCCGCGGCGACTGGGCGGTCTACCTTCCGCTGCTCATCCCCTACGCGGTGCTCTCGGCCGCGTGCCTCGTCGCCATCCGCCGCCAGGTGCAGTCGAAGCTCCTGCGCGCGGCCATGCCGTTCGCCGACGTCATCCTCATCTACTTGCTGCAGGCGGCCAGCTTGCCGCTCTCGCCCCACCCGGCCGGCGTCGCGGGCTTTTCGCTGGGCCTCTTCGTCTTCATCGTTTTGCTCTCGTCGCTGACCATGACGCCGCGGCTGATCCTCATCGTGACCAGCCTCTCCTGGATCTGCGAGGGCGCGCTGCAGCTGCAGGGCGGCGTCGGAATCGACGCGGTGGTGGCCGCGGGCCTGGTGCTCTTCCTGGCGCTGGGCGTGACGGTCTGGTCGGCGCGGCGCATCGAGGAGCTGGTCGAGCGCACCGTCGCGGAAGAAGTGTCGCTGCATGTCGCTACCCAGCGCAGCGAGAAGCTCGAGGCCGCCAACGAAGCGCTGGTGGCCGCGCAGGCAGAGCTGGAGAACAAGCACACCGCGCTCCTCGCCTCGCAGCGGGAAGCAGAGTCGCTGAGCCGCCTGTTGGTGCACGACCTGAAGGGGCCGCTCACCACCATTCTTTGCTACACGGGCCTCGTCCAGGAAGAGCTGCGGAAGAACCCCGACCTGGCCGTGCTGGTCGAGGACCTGAACGTCGCCGACGAGGCCGGCCAGCGCATGATCGACATGATCGGCGACCTGCTGGCCATCGGCCGCCTCGAGAAGCAGAAGATGGAGCTCGAGGAGGCGGTCATCGACGTCACCGGCCTTCTGCGCGAGGTCGCCCGCGGCAACGAAGCCGGCGCGAAGCAGAAGGGCGTCGAGCTGAAGGTGACCAGCGTGGGCGTCATCCACGGCCGCATCGATCGCGAGCTGGCGCGGCGCATGCTGGAGAACCTCTTGGGCAACGCGATGCGCTTCCTGCCGCGCGGGGGCAAGCTCGAGCTGGCCGCCGCCGTCGAGGACTCGCAGCTGAAGCTCTTCGTCCGCAACGACGGCCCCACCATTCCGGACGCGGTGCGCGCGACCTTGTTCGAGCGCTTTGGCCAGGGCGAGCAGCGCCGCGGCCACAACGCCGGCCTCGGCCTCTACTTCTGCAAGCTGGCCGCGGAAGCGCACGGCGGCACCATCTCGCTGGAGGACGGCTCGGGCTGGAACGTCTCGTTCGTCGCCGGCTTCCCGCGCGCGCAAGCGACGCGCGAGGCCCCGGGCCTCCGCGTCGCGTAAGCATCAGTTCATTGCAACCGGGGCCGCAGCTCCGCCAGCAGCTCTTTCAAGGCGCTGTGCGTGTAGTCCTTGGGAAGCTCGGTGACGATGGCCGACTGCAGCTCCCGGCTGAGGTTTTCGCGCAGTTCGCCGAGCAGCTTGGGAGGCGCGACCAGCACCAGCTTGCCGAATGCCTTCTGCTGGTGTCCGCGCGCGAGCGTGTGAGCGAGCAGATGGGCAAACCGGCGCTCCTTGGTCTCCTTCGGATTGGATTCGCCGTGGGCATGGAGCGCTCCTTTATGCTGCGAAGCCTTGGCGCCAAAGTCCGCTGTCTGGTCGGGATGGGCGCTGCCGTCGCCTCGCAGGGTCTCTTGCAGCGTCCATTCGCCGTTCTTCTCCGGATAGCTGAAGATGCGGGCTCCCCGGGCATCGGCGACCAATACCCACGTCGCGATCGGGTGACTCATGAATTGCCTCCTTTGGCAGTCGAATGAGAGTCGCCGGCCGGCCGGATGGTTCCTGGCGAATCGGCGGTATTCGGGCGACGCGAGCAGCCGGTCCAGCAGACAACGCGGCGCTTGCAGCCATCCACTGAGCAGCAACCAGCCAGATGGCCTGGCGAGAACCTCCAAGTTCTCGCCGGCCTCCGACGAAATGCATCCACGTTACGTCGCCGTAGTGGCGTGCTGCATTCTCCAGCACGTACCGGATCGCGTTGACGACTTCAGTCGGTGACCTGAGAAGCCGCCCTGTCCACCTCGTCCCCCTGTCTCCACGCCAAGGAGCCTGGCAAACTCTGCCGCGGCGTGCTCAGGGAGCCCGCCGCGCAGTACAACGGACAGCTCGCGCTGCACGCCGCCGGGCTCTTCGACGAATTCCGCGGGATCATCCACGCAGGGGGTGAGGCCACGCGGGTGCTCGACTGTGCCGCGACGGTGCTCTTCGACGCGCCCGATGACGGCACGGGCGGCCGCCCGGAAGTGCCACGCGGCGAGCTCCGCCCGATCCTGCTCGATTCTCGCCCGCAGGGTTGCGTTCAGTGGGGAGCACGTGGCGGGTGTGACGCTCGTGGGCGATGCGGCGCATCTGTCGGTGCCGGACGGGAAGGGCGCCAACCTGGCAGGGTGCAGAGGCCGTGCAAAGCCACGGCATCGTCTTCGCAGACGCCGACGCCCCGCACGGGCTCGTCCGATTCTTGTCCGGCCAATAGCGATCTAGATCTTGCAAGCCGCACCCGTCTCGCGACAATCTCCGGCGTTTCGCCTTCGCTGTGCCGGACAATGGGCTCCCAACTGAAGTTGACCCGTCCATGGAGTGATCGTTGATTCGCATGTTTGCGTATAAGTTCGAATCCGCGCTTGGCCTCGAGGAGATGCTCGCCCGGCTGAACGAAGCGGGTCCGTGGCCTTGGTATGATCGCGACAGCGACAGCCTCGGCTATTACATCTCCGGCGCCGCGCTGCGTGCGCCCCACCGCGGCATCGTCAAGATTGTCGTCGAATATGACCAGTTCGTGGTGAACGCGCTGCTCGAGTCGTCCGAGCCCGATGCGAAGGCTGTGATCGAGAATGCGGAGCGCGAGTTGATGGACCGCGTGCTCCCCAGCATCGGAGCCAGAAAGCTCGTGGGGACGGACACTTTCGATCGATGACCGCCAAGATCAAGACCGGCGAGTTGAGAGAGAGGTCGGATAAGCGCGGTTCTGTCCACCTCGTCCCCCTGTCTCCACGCCAAGGAGCCTAGCAAAGTCTGCCGCGGCGTGCTCAGGGAGCCCGCCGCGCAGTGGACAGCCTCACGCAGCTCTACAACAAGCGCTACGCGACGGACTTTCTCGAGCGCGAGGTGGCGCGGGCCGCGCGGCACCATCGAGCCTTGTCATCGGTGCTCTTCGACATCGATCACTTCAAGGCCAACAACGACAAATACGGGCATTCGGCGGGCGACTCGGTCTTGCGCGAGCTCGCGGACCTCTTGAAGAAGCGCATCCGCCGGGAGGAGTGCCTGGCGCGCTGGGGCGGAGAAGAGTTCGCGTTGGTTCTCCCCGAAGCTGGCGAAGACCAGGCGCGCTTCGTCGCGGACGCGCTCCGCAAGCTGGTGGCAGAGCACAGCTTCGGAGGCTCCGAGCTGCGAGTGACTTTCTCGGCCGGCGCGGCAGCCTTCCGCGACAGCGGCACCGTCGAAGGGTTGATCGACGCCGCCGACAAAGCTCTCTACGAAGCCAAACGCCGCGGCCGCAATATGGTGGTCGCCCAGTGCTTCTGATCAACGTACGCGGACCGCGACTTGTATTGCATTTGCAACGTGGTCGCTCGATGCATCCGTGATCTGCACGTGTTCGCCTCGATAGAAGCAGGTCATCAATTATTCTGAGTGTTCTTCCCTACGGCCGTCGCGGTTCTGCCAGCCGCTAACGCACGCCCGCCAAAATCTTGCGAAGGCGAGGCACGAGTCCTTCTGTCGGGCCGGATGGCTGAAAGGAGACTCTTCGATCGTTCACGTAACCAAATCTACCTGTCGCATCGACAAACAGCGACCCGAGCTCCTTGTCATGTTCGCCGATGATAAGGACTCCCCAACGCATGTCCGATTCCTCCTTCTCCTCTCCTGCCGTAACGCCCGACAGCAACGCCTCGAATAGGCGAATCTTTCCCAATTTGAAGACGACAGTGTAGTCCGAATTCAATCTCATATAGCTCGGCGTCGCCGCGACGCTGAACATGACCTCATCCGGGATTCTGAAGACGACGACCTTGGCGATCTTGGCAATCTCGCCGCGATCGAACACTGCTTCCAGATTTTCCAAGCCGGTTCCGATCTTGCCTTGCGCCCTTACGGGAGCCGCAGCAAGCGAAGTGAGCAGCGCACACATACACACGCATGAGATTTTCGTCACTTTTGACTTCCTCCGAGAAACTGCACCGGTGAACTCACCCTGGTGAACGATTTTCCTATGAGTCGACCCAGAGGGTCTTTCTCTCCGTGCGCGTGGTGGTCCGACCTGGTCGGCTCACCGTGGGCTCCAGCAACGTCCCGCTCAATGCCCGTAATGACTCTTTCTTCTTCAGAGTGAGGTCGGATAAGCGCGGTTCTGTCCACCTCGTCCCCCTGTCTCCACGCCAAGGAGCCTAGCAAACTCTGCCGCGGCGTGCTCAGGGAGCCCGCCGCGCAGTGCTTGGCGTTGCGGCCGCGCCGCAACGTCCGGCGAGCTGAACTGCGCTCGCCTCCGAGAGGGAAAATCCTAAGGTAGATGAGCGATCAGCGCTTCGCTCCGACCAGGGAACGGCAGCACGAAATAATGGCTGCCGGCCCAGTACCACCCGTCGTCGCCCAACTCGCCGCGTTCTCCGTGCTGGCGATAGGTTGCAATCCTCCGACGAGTGGCGACTTCGAGGATATCGACATAGTACCAGCCTGGCTGCGGCTGACCGCCGGAAAAAAGGCCACCAGTCTCCGGATGAGGTGCATCGTCTGCAGTGAAGGTGAGCAGGGCTATCCACTTCTCGTCAGGAGACGGGCTGGAAAAATCGACCGATGCTCCGCTACCGGAAAAGATTCCTCCGTGGAAATAGCTTTCGCTGCCCGCTTGCGTCACAGGTTGCGAGGTTACACTGTGTCTCAGCTGGGAACGGTGTTGCGGCAAGCTCTCCGCGCGAGACCATTCGTCTGCGCTGGCTGCCTTGACCGCTCCCTTCGAATCGATCGTCCAATAGTTCTCGCTCGAACGGTCCGGGGGGCGTGGTCCCCGCGCACCAATGATCAACTCACTGCCTGGATTCGACGCCTTTCGCAGCTCGAGGTTGGGATCCGAGGGTAACCCACTCTTTGCATCGAGTGCCACATTCATTCTCCAGGGCTCTGGAAACCGGACGAGCCAAAGGTGGTCTCGGCCCAGCGTGATGCCCGGCCATTGGTCCGGAAAGAGCCTCATCCGACGCGCGACGAGAAGCATCCCGGCTGCCCCGAGAAGAGCGAAAGTTCTACGCCGAACGCGGGTCTTGGGCCACATCCTCTCGATACGCTCGCTCACGTTCCTGTGCCTGTCAAAGCGATGCTGACATTGCCACCGCTGCTGGTTCCCGACATGGTCTTGCTCGACGCCGTCTTTGCAGTCGGCGAGTACGTCACCATGATGGTGATGGTCTGACCTGGCGCAAGTGAGCTTCCAACCGCGGGAAGCCCTGTGGCAGCAAATGGCGCTGCGGGGGCTCCGACGGCGCTGAACGTCAAGGACAAGCTACCAGTATTTGTCCAGGTCAGAGTCTTCACAACATGCGTGCCCACGGCGGACGAGCCAAAGGCTAGAGTCGTGACCGAAGAGGTGAGCTTGGCCGGCGCAACCCCCGTTCCGGAGAGGGAGATAACCCCGTTGCCGGCATTGCTGTTGAGAGTGAGGTCGGATAAGCGCGGTTCTGTCCACCTC